>NZ_JACNDD010000045.1:0-43518 GCF_017351395.1 Pseudomonas sp. FW305-28 | reverse complement strand
CAGCCGCCGATGATCTTCATGATGGTCGCACCACCAGAGAACGCCACTTCCTGCTTATCTCCCAAGGCCTTGACCAGCAATCGCTGAAGAGCGGGCAACGCCTGGTGACGCGGCTTGTCCAGAAGATCGCCGACAAAGTGACGGTTACTGGAGGACAGGCAGCCATGCAACCACCCCGTAGAGGACAGCCGCAGGCGCGAGCAGGTCCGGCAGAAAGGCACGCTTTCATTGGCGATCACGCCGAAATGCCCCAACCCCGGGATTTCATAGCGCACCGCCGTGGCATCCACCGGCGCATCGGCTTGCAGGTATTCGTACTGATCGCCGATCAGGCTGAGCAGTTGCTGGAGGCTGACGAACTGCTGCAGGAAGGCGTTGGAATCGCTGGCCAGGTGGCCCATGCGCATCAACTCGATGAAACGCAACTCATAACCACGTTCCAGGCAGTATTCGAGCAACGGCATCACCTGGTCCAGGTTCTGTCCGCGCAACGGCACCATGTTGACCTTGATCTTCAACCCGGCGGCCCGGGCCTGTTCCATGCCGTCGAGCACGGTCGCCAGGTCACCGCCACGGGCGATACTGCGAAACGCAACGGGGTCCAGGGTGTCGAGGGAAACGTTGATGCGACGAATACCGGCGTCCACCAGCAAGGGCAGTTTTTTGGCCAGCAACTGGCCATTGGTGGTCAGGCTGATGTCTTCCAGGCCCATCTGCCCTACAGCCGTCATGAAACGCTCGAGCTTGGGGCTGACCAGCGGCTCGCCGCCCGTGATGCGCAGCCGCTCGATACCGGCGGCCTCGATCAAATAGGCCACGCCGCGTGCCATGGCATCGGCCGACAATTCATCCTGCGCAGCCACCAACCGCTTGCCATCAGGCACGCAATAGGTACAGGCGTAATTGCAGGCTGAGGTCAGGCTGATCCGCAAATTACGGAAACGCCTGCCTTGACGGTCAACGATCATGGATCACTCCGGCACAAGAAAAATCGGACTCGCGATAATTGACCTGAAAATCAAGATTTCGCAAGACCCAAGCCTGAGTATATTACTGGGGCACTGCGCCATGTAAGCGGACATGGCGCAATAAGGCAGCTGAATGTCTTGTTGCCTTGCGGCCAGTCAGTTGCTCGGGACGTCGGTGTCGCGCTTGCGCTTGTTGCCCATGCGCACGCCGATGTCCATCAGGAACTGGAAGAAACCTTCCTGGTCTTCCAGCACGTTGCTCCAGAACGGCGAGTGATACAGCGCCACCGCGCCATGCACCAACGCCCAGGCAGCGCAATAGTGGAAATAAGGCGGCACGTCCTCGAGCTTGCCCTCGCTGATCCGGCCCTTGATCAGCAGGGTCAGGCGTTCGAAGTTCGAGGCGCGGATCTTGTGCAGTTCCTCGACCATCTCCGGCACCTGGTTGCCCTTGACCACCTTCTCTTCCAGACGGTCGAACAAGCGGTAGCGCTGCGGGTCGCGCATGCGGAACTCGAAGTAGGCCCGGGACAGGGCCTCCTTGTCCTTGTCCACATCGGCCGAATGCAACAGCTCGTTCAAATCGCGCTCGTAGTCGAGCATCAGGCGCAGGTAGATCTCCGCCTTGGATTTGAAATGTTTATAAATCGTGCCTTTGCCGATACCCACGGCATCCGCAATCATCTCGACGGTGACACTGTCTTCACCCTGGTCGAGGAACAACTTGAGCGCGGTGTCGAGAATTTCCTGCTCGCGGCGGCGAAACTCACGGACCTTACGGGGTTCTTTGTGCATAAGAAAAAGGTCTGAAGGGTCAAAATTCGAAGCCGGGTATTATGCCTAACTTACGCAAAAATGCACGGATCATCCGTTCTCGGCCACTGTTCTTCACAAAACAGTACACACCCGGCTCGCCGTTTCCCGCGCCAATGCGCCGCACTGGCGAGCTTTGCCGACAGTGAGAACTTATCCGAAGCGAGCGTATTCCAAATTTGTTTAAAAACCGCCCCGGCCCGACTGGACGCGTTGGCATACTGATCAATACTTGAACTGTCGGCGCGACATCTCCCCCAAGTGACGCGCTGATAAAGGTACCAACGGACCGCGTGCCTTTGTTTTACTCCTAATGGTCTTAACCCGGATTCACCCCCCAGAACCCGGGTTTTTTTTTGCATGAAATTCAGGCATCCACCGAACGCACGTGAGCCAGCGGAAACAATTGCTTAAAGTTTTCCGTCGTCTGCTCGGCAAACCGTTCGTAGGACTCACCGCGCAACATCGCCAGAAATTCCGCCACTTCCCGTACGTATTGCGGAAGGTTCGGCTTGCCGCGATACGGAATCGGCGCCAGGTAAGGCGAGTCGGTTTCCACCAACAGCCGATCAGCCGGCACTTTGCTCGCAACGTCGCGCAAGGCATCGGCATTGCGGAACGTGACAATCCCGGACAAGGAAATGTAATAGCCCATGTCCAGGGCCGCCTTGGCCATGTCCCAGTCTTCGGTGAAGCAATGCAGCACACCGGCCTGGGGCAGCGCGGCGTCACGCAGCAAGGCCAGGGTGTCGGCCCGGGCGCCACGGGTGTGGATGATCACCGGCTTGCCGGTCTGCCGGGCGGCCTCCAGGTGCAGCCGGAACGAGGCTTGCTGCACGTCGGCGGCTTCTGGCTCGTAGTGATAGTCCAGGCCGGTTTCGCCAATGGCGACCACCCGCGGATGATCGAGCTCACGCAACAGCCAATCGAGCGCCGGCGCGGCGTCGGGCTGGACATCCAGTGGATGGATACCGACCGAACAGTCGACATCGGCATACCGCTCGGCCAAGGCCTTGACGTCGGCGGCGTTGTCGGCGCTGACGCCGATGCACAGGAAGTGCCCCACACCCCGGCCACGGGCCGCGTCCAGCGCAGCATCCAGGGAGCCGCCATGGGCAGCGAGGTCGAGACGGTCAAGGTGACAATGGGAGTCTACAAGCATAAAAGGCCAGGCTACATCGTATGGGTGGGACGGTCGGACTTCAGGGAGCCGGCCAGGTGGGTTTCGATCTGATTGCGGGCCGAATTGTCGCCGTCGTTGAACTGCACGCCTACGCCGGCGGCCCGATTGCCCTGGGCGCCCTTGGGGGTCAGCCAGATCACCTTGCCGGCGACCGGAATTTTCTCCGCCTCGTCCATCAGGCTCAAGAGCATGAACACTTCATCGCCCAAGCGATAATGCTTGTTGGTCGGAATGAACAGGCCGCCGTTCTTGATGAAGGGCATGTAGGCGGCGTAAAGCACCGACTTGTCCTTGATGGTCAGGGACAGGATGCCGTTGCGTGGGCCGGGACTGACAGGTTCGTTCATGCTGATCTCCGCTGCGGTTGAGCTGAGTTTAGTAGCTGGGCCGTCTCTGTCAGTTTCGACCAGGCAAACTCGCCCACTGCACCAGCAGCGCCTCGAGCAACAGCACCCGATTGAGGTTCGCCTTGCTCAGCACCTTCTGCCGTTGGGCAAGAATCCAGTCCTGGATGTTCAAGATTTTATCCTGGCTGCTTTTTTGCGCCAGGTACTGGATCACCTTGCGCATGTCCGCCAGCCCCAGGCCCGCCTCGTCTTCGGTCAACTGGTAACGCAGGATCAGGCTCGACCAGTCGCAGAACCAGTCAAACAGCAGGAGTAGCGGGATGGCGTTCCAACCCTCAGCCAATTGCGTGGGGGATTGCTGCTGCTTGAGCAGTTTCTTCACCCCATCCACCACCAGGGCCCGCTGTTCACGCACGCCTTGGGCCTGAAGGCTGACAGCCGCCAGGGGCGAGCCGGCCGCGAGGGTCAGCAACTCGATACGTTCTTCATCGGTGTTCTCAGGCAAGGCCTTGGCCAGCCATTGCAAGCTCATCGCTTCGCTCGGCAACGGACAGGCCTGTTGCACGCAGCGACTCTTGATGGTCGGCAACAAGCGACTCGGCTGGTGGCTGACCAGCAGCAGCACGGTATCGCCGGAGGGCTCTTCGAGGCTCTTGAGCAAGGCGTTGGCAGCGTTGATGTTCATCGACTCGACCGGCTCGATCAGCACCACTTTGCGCCCGCCCATCTGCGAGGTCTGAACCACGAAGCTGACCAGGTCCCGGACCTGGTCGACCTTGATCGCCTTGTCCGCCTCTTCCGGTTCCAGCACGTAATTGTCAGGATGGCTGCCGGCCTTGAGCAGCAGGCAGGACTTGCATTCACCACAGGCGTTCGAAGCACCCGGACGCAGGCACAGCAGGCTGGCCATCAGGCGTTCGGCCAGTGCCCGCTTGCCGATGCCGACCGGGCCGTGCAGCAGATAGGCGTGGGCATGCTGGGCACGACCGGCCAGTTGCTGCCAGAGACCGTCTTGCCAGGGATAGGCTTCAGCCACGGACACGCTCCAGCAAACGTGGCAACAAGCCGTCCAGGGATTGCTGGACCTGGGTCAGCGGCTGCGCGGCATCGATCAGCAGGTAACGCGCCGGATCGGCCTTGGCGCGCCCCAGGAAGGCGTTGCGCACGGCATTGAAGAAATCCTGGCCCTCGAGCTCGAAACGATCCAGCCGGCCACGGGCGCTGGCGCGGGCCAGGCCAATTTCCACTGGCAAGTCGAACACCAGGGTAAGGTCCGGTCGCAGGTCACCCTGGACGAAGGTTTCCAGCGCGGCGATGCGCTCCACGGACAAGCCCCGGCCGCCGCCCTGGTAGGCGTAGGTCGAATCGGTAAAACGATCGCAGAGCACCACGGCGCCACGGGCCAGCGCCGGGCGAATCACCTCGGCCAGATGCTGCGCCCGGGCAGCGAACACCAGCAGCAGCTCAGTGTCAGGGTTCATGACCTCTTCAAGGGGGGCCAGCAGTACCTCGCGAATGCGCTCGGCCAGCGGCGTGCCGCCCGGCTCACGGGTCAATACCACCTCGATGCCGGCGGCCCGCAGGCGTTCGGCCAAGTATTCGCGGTTGGTGCTCTTGCCGGCGCCTTCCGGGCCTTCCAGCGTTATAAACAAGCCAGTCACGGGGCGATCCTTAATCAAAGTCATTGCGGGCTCGGTGGCTCGCTGGCGTCCGGTTCGGGGGCCGGTACCTGTGGCGGCACCTGGGGCACTGCTTCGGGGGCCGTATCGGGCGATGCCGCCGGAATCGGCGCCTGTTCGCCCGGCGTTGCCGGGGCCGGGCTGGAGCGGTAGTCGGCACGGCGCTTGAGCTGGAACTCGCGCACGGCGTTGTTGTGCGACTCCAGGTCATCGGAAAACACGTGGCTGCCATCGCCCCGTGCGACAAAGTAAAGGCTGTTGCCCGGCGCCGGGTTCAACGCGGCATGAATCGCTTCGCGTCCCACCATCGCGATCGGCGTCGGCGGCAAGCCCGGGATCAGGTAGGTGTTATAAGGGTTTTCTTCTTTCAAATGGGCGCGGGTGAGTTTGCCGGTGTAACGCTCGCCCAGGCCGTAGATCACCGTGGGATCGGTCTGCAGCAGCATGCCCAGGCGCATGCGCCGTACGAAGACGCCGGCAATCTGCCCGCGCTCTTGGGGCACACCGGTTTCCTTCTCCACCAGGGACGCCATGATCAGCGCCTGGTACGGCAAGGTGTAAGGCACATCGGCGGAACGCTGTGCCCACTCTTTGGCGAGCACGTCTTCCAAGCGGTCGTAGGCTTTCTTCAGCAGGTCGACATCCGAGGTACCGCGCACGAAGCGATAGGTGTCCGGGAAGAACCGCCCCTCGGGAAATACGCCCGAATGACCGAGACGGTCCATGACCTGGCTGTCGCTCAGGTCGGTGAGGGTCTGCTGGAGCTTTTCATCCTTGGCCAGCGCGGCGCGCACCTGGCGGAAATTCCAGCCTTCCACCAGCGTCACGCTGTATTGCACCACTTCGCCGCGCTTCCAGACGGCGATCAGGCCTTCCATGGTCATGCCTGGCACCATACGGTACTCGCCGGAGTGCAACGGCTGGTCGGCAAGATTGAAGCGCCAATAGATCCGCAGCCAGAAAGCGTCCCTGATCAAGCCATCGGCTTCGAGGCGCTTGAGGGTTCCGGTCGGGGTGGTCCCGTTGGGCACGTCCAGCAATTCTTCCTGGGTGATGTTCAGCGGCTGTTGCAGCGCCGAATGAATCTTCCAGGCCGAAGCGCCCAACAACAGCCCTGCCAGGACCAGTCCGGTCTCCAGCAGCAGCAAGAATTTACGTCTCACGAATCAAACATCCAATAGCGCACGGGCAAGGGTCTGCAGTTTACGGGTGAGCGGGCCAACCGACCAGCGCGCCGAACCGCATCCGCGCACTGGCCACACGCCATAAACGCTATTACAGACGAAGACTTCATCGGCCTGGTGCAGTTGTTCGAGGCTGATGTCGCTGATTTGCGTGACGATGCCTTGGGACTTGGCTTGAAACAATAATTCGGCGCGCATCACGCCAGCCACACCGCAACGGCTCAGGTCCGCCGTGAACAAGACGCCATCGCGCACCAGGAAGAGGTTGCTGAACACACCTTCGATCACCCGTCCGGACGCGTCCAGCATCAAGCCTTCAGCGTACTGCGCATCGCGCCATTCGGCACGGGCCAGCACTTGCTCCAGGCGGTTGAGGTGCTTGAGCCCGGCGAGCAAGGGCTGCTCGGACAAACGCACGGTGCAGGGAAACAGAAGAATGCCTTGGTCGCCATGGACGGCGGGATAGGCGGCCGCCGGACTGCCTTGCAGGATACGCCTGGCCGGCGTCGAGGGATCAGCGGCATAACCGCGCAGGCTGTCGCCACGGGTCACGATCAACTTCAGCACGCCGTCGCCCAGGCCGCGGGCGTAAACGTCCAGCTCTGCGCTCAACGCGCTCATGTCGATGTTGAGCGCCAACCGCTGGCAACCTGCTTCCAGGCGCTGCAGGTGACGCTCCAGCAACAGCAGGTTGCCACCGCGCACGGCGATGGTCTCGAACAACCCATCCCCGTAAGCCAGGCCGCGATCTTTCAGCGACAGGACGTCGGCTGGCTGACCGTCGACCCAGCTTTCCATCAACCGGCGAACCGGCGGAACACCAGCGAACCGTTGGTCCCGCCAAAGCCGAAGGAGTTGGACAGCACCACATCGATGTCCATGCCGCGGGCAGTGTGCGGCACGAAGTCCAGGTCGCAGCCGTCGTCCGGCTCATCGAGGTTGATGGTCGGCGGCGCCGTCTGGCTGTTGATCGCCAGTACGCTGAAGATCGCTTCCACCGCTCCAGCCGCACCCAGCAGGTGACCGGTCATGGACTTGGTCGAACTGACCGCCAGCTTGTAGGCGTGCTCGCCGAACACGGTCTTGATCGCCTGGGCTTCGGCCAGGTCGCCGGCCGGTGTGGAAGTACCGTGGGCGTTGATGTATTGCACCTGCTCGCCGTTGATTTTCGCGTCACGCAAGGCATTGGCGATGCAACGGGCCGCACCGGCGCCATCGGCCGGTGGCGAGGTCATGTGGTACGCGTCGCCACTGGTGCCGAAGCCGATCAGTTCGGCGTAGATGGTCGCGCCGCGCGCCTTGGCGTGTTCCAGCTCCTCGAGCACCAGCGCACCGGCACCGTCGGACAGTACGAAGCCATCGCGGCCCTTGTCCCATGGCCGGCTCGCGCGGGCGGGCTCGTCGTTGCGGGTCGACAGCGCACGGGACGCGCCGAAACCGCCCATGCCAAGACCGCAAGCGGCCATTTCAGCGCCACCGGCGATCATCACGTCCGCTTCGTCGTACATGATGTTGCGCGCGGCCATGCCGATGCAGTGGGTACCGGTGGTGCACGCCGTGGCGATGGCGTAGTTGGGCCCCTGGGCACCCAGGTGGATGGACAGGAAACCGGAAATCATGTTGATGATCGAGCCCGGCACGAAGAACGGAGAAATCCGTCGCGGTCCCGAATCGTGCAGCGTGCGGCTGGTTTCTTCGATATTGGTCAAGCCGCCAATACCCGACCCCATGGCCACGCCGATGCGTTCACGGTTGGCGTCGGTGACTTCCAGGCCAGCGTTACGCACTGCCTGGAAACCGGCTGCCAGGCCGTACTGAATGAACAGGTCGAGCTTGCGGGCTTCCTTGACCGACAGGTATTCCTCGACATTGAAGCCCTTTACCGAGCCGCCAAAACGGGTGGAATAGGCAGAAAGGTCGGTGTGTTCGATCAGACCAATGCCACTGCGGCCAGCCAGAATGCCCTGCCAACTGCTCGGCACATCCGTGCCCAGTGGCGACAACATACCCATACCGGTGACTACGACGCGTCTACGCGACACAGCACTCTCCTTTTTCTAATGACGACTTTGCATCAGGCCTAAAGAAAAAACCGCACGCCGTGACGGCAGTGCGGTTTTTCCATGACAGCTAGCGACGACTGAATACGATTACGCCTGGTGGCTGGTAACGTAGTCGATAGCAGCTTGTACAGTAGTGATCTTCTCAGCTTCTTCGTCAGGAATCTCGGTCTCGAATTCCTCTTCCAGAGCCATCACCAGCTCAACGGTGTCAAGGGAGTCGGCACCCAGGTCTTCTACGAAGGAAGCGGTGTTCACAACTTCTTCTTCTTTAACGCCCAGTTGCTCGGCAACGATTTTCTTGACGCGCTCTTCGATGGTGCTCATACCTTGTTTTCACTCCTAATGGACAAATTCAGGCAGCTGGCCGGTGGGTAAGTGTATAGAAGAACTTTTCGGTTTTTCAACCGAAAGCTTCACTCCTCAAACCCTGCGGCCCGCCGTCTATAAATTGATTGCAGCTTTATAACGGATTTTAGACAGCTCGTATGACATTTTTTTGAAGCAATCCGTCACATTTAACTCATGTACATCCCGCCGTTCACCGGGATTGTAGCCCCGGTCACGTATGCCGCACCGTCCGACGCAAGAAAAGCGACCACGGACGCGATTTCTTGAGCTTGCCCCAGACGACCCAGCGGAATCTGTGTCAGCAACGCTTCACGCTGTGCTTCCGGCAGTTCACGGGTCATGTCGGTGTCGATGAAACCCGGTGCAACCGAGTTTACCGTAATCGAGCGCGAACCCACTTCACGCGCCAGCGCACGGCTGAAACCTTCCAGACCGGCTTTAGCCGCAGCATAGTTTACTTGGCCTGCGTTGCCCATGGCACCCACAACCGAGCCAATGCTGATAATTCGACCCCAGCGAGCCTTGGTCATGCCACGCAGAACGCCCTTGGACAGCCGGTACAGACTGTTCAGGTTGGTGTCGACGACGTCGAACCATTCGTCATCTTTCATGCGCATCATCAGGTTATCGCGGGTGATACCGGCATTATTGACCAGGATCGCCGGTGCGCCGAACTGCTCCTGAATGCTTGCCAGCACCGCCGCAACGGATTCGTCGCTGGTGACGTTCAGCTCGAGGCCGGTGCCCTGGATGTCGTTTTCCTTCAGGGTCGCGGCGATACGCTCGGCGCCCGAAGCGGAAGTCGCGGTGCCGATGACGATGGCGCCTTGACGACCCAGCTCCAGGGCGATGGCCTGGCCGATGCCACGGCTTGCACCGGTCACCAGTGCAACTTTACCTTGCAGACTCATGCAAGTTTCTCCTGTTCAGGCCTGCGCTGCACGGGCGGCAGCGAAGGCATCTGGGGTATTGAGGTTGGAAGTCGATACGCCTTCGGCGCAGCGTTTGTTCAGGCCCGCCAGCACTTTGCCAGGACCGCACTCGACCAGTTCGGTCGCGCCCTTGGCTGCCAGGGTCTGCACCGATTCGACCCAGCGAACCGGCTTGTAGAGTTGTTCCAGCAGATCGCGCTTCAAGGTCTCGAGATCAGGCGCCACGTTGGCGCTGACATTCTGCACCACGGGAATCTGCGGGGCCTGCCAGTCGATGGCAGCGATGGACTCGGCAAAGCGCTCGGCGGCCGGACGCATCAGCTCACAGTGCGACGGCACGCTGACCGGCAGTGGCATGGCGCGCTTGGCACCACGGGCCTTGCAGCCCTCGATGGCACGCTCGACAGCCGCCTTGGCACCGGCGATGACCACCTGGCCCGGGGAATTGAAGTTCACCGCGCTGACCACTTCGCCTTGCGCCGCCTCGGCACAGGCCGCCAGTACATCGGCGTCTTCCAGGCCGAGGATCGCGGCCATGCCGCCCTGCCCGGCCGGAACGGCTTCCTGCATCAACTGGCCACGACGCTCCACCAGTTTCACCGCGGCGCCCAGGCTCAGGCTGCCAGCGGCCACGAGGGCGCTGTATTCGCCCAGGCTGTGACCGGCGACGAATGCCGGGCGCGCGCCACCTTCAGCCAGCCACAGGCGCCACAAGGCGATCGAGGCGGTGAGGATGGCCGGCTGGGTTTTATCGGTTTGATTGAGCCGCTCTTCCGGCCCTTGCTGGGTCAGTGCCCACAAGTCATAGCCGAGCGCATTGGAAGCTTCTTTGAATGTTTCGAGGATCAGCGGGTATTGCGCGCCCAGCTCGGCCAGCATGCCGAGGGACTGCGAGCCCTGCCCTGGAAAGACGAATGCGAGGGAAGCAGACATGAAAACAAAGCCCCTAATGATCTTGTCGTCAAAAATTGACGCCCCTGGGGGCGCTAGCAAACTGAAAGTTGGATGGCGGGTTGAACCGACCGGTCACATTTAAGCATTGTCGGACGAAAACGCCTAAGTTAACAAATCCTCGAGGCGACCGTGCAAGCGCTCCGGCAGGTTCTCCTGGATCTCGATCACCGCTCGGTTGATCGCACTTTGGAAACCCTGCACACCCGCCGACCCGTGACTCTTGATCACGATACCTTGCAACCCGAGGAAACTCGCACCGTTGTGCCGCGCCGGCGCCAGGTCCGCCTGCAAGCGACGCATCAACGGCAGCGCCAGGGCGCCGACCACCCGCGAAGCGAGGCTTTGCCTGAACAAGGTCTCGATGCGCTGGCCGATCATGGTCGCCAGCCCCTCGCTGGACTTGAGCAGGATATTGCCCACGAAACCGTCACAGACCACCACATCGGCCTCGCCACGGTACAGACCATCGCCTTCGACGAAACCGATGTAGTTGATGCCCCGCGCCGCCTGCAACAACGTGGCCGCCAGCTTGACCTGCTGGTTGCCCTTGATGTCTTCGGTGCCGATGTTCAGCAACGCCACGCGAGGACGCACAATGCCCAGGGTTTCAGCCGCGACCGAGCCCATCACCGCAAACTGCAGCAGATGCTCGGCACTGCAATCGACGTTCGCCCCCAGGTCGAGCAACTGACAGAAGCCACGCTGGGTCGGGATCGCCGCCACCATCGCGGGCCGGTCGATACCCGGCAAGGTCTTGAGCACATAGCGTGACAGCGCCATCAGCGCACCGGTATTGCCCGCGCTGACACAAGCCTGGACCTTGCCATCACGCAGCAGCTCAAGGGCCACCCGCATCGAGGCGTCAGGCTTGCCGCGCAGGGCCTGGGCCGGCTTTTCGTCCATGGTGATGATTTCGGACGCCGGGACAATCGTCAGGCGCGCGCGATCCACAGCCGATTGGCCGCTGAGCATGTCTTCCAGGAGGGGGGATTGACCGACGAGGGTCAGGTGCAGCGAGGGTGTAGCATTCAGACAAGCAAGGCTGGCCTGAACAATGCTGCGGGGACCGAAGTCCCCGCCCATTGCGTCAATCGCGATGACTTGAGCGGACAAGTGATTACTCGTCGGCGCCCTTGTCGATCACTTTACGGCCACGGTATACGCCTTCTGGCGATACGTGGTGACGCAGGTGAACTTCACCGGTGGTCTTTTCTACGGACAGGGTGCTAGCCTCGAGAGCGTCGTGCGAACGGCGCATGTCACGGGCAGAGCGGGATTTTTTGTTCTGCTGAACAGCCATAATTGATTAACTCCTAAACGTTTGGGTCACGCTTTAACTGCGCCAATACACTGAACGGGTTGGACCGCGTTACCTCGTCCTCGCTCGGTTCGGGCTCATCTGCTCCCGCCGGCTGCTGGCATTCTTCCGGATGATGAGCAGGCACAATGGGCAAGGCGAGCAGAAGCTCCTCCTCGATCAGTGACTGCAGATCCAATGGATCTTCGCCCAGTTCCAGCACGTCATAACCTTTCGGCAACGACTGGGTATTCGCACCCTCCTTCACCACGGCGTAACTGCATTCGCTGTGGATCGGCAGGGTGACCAGCTCAAGACAACGCTGGCAAACCATTTTGACTTCAGTGTCGATAAAGCTGTGGATAACCACAGATTTACGTTCATCTCGTTCAAAAACGAATTTGGCCTGGACCGTACCGACATCGTCGGAAAGCGGGTCGCAGAGTCTCTTCAAATCGGCCAGCAGCAGTTCACCTTGAAGGGTGGTGCCACGGTCAGCCAATTTGCGCGGGTCAACGTGAGGTGGAATCGGGTCATTCAACATAGGCGCAGCATTATAGGGATGCCCCCGGCCATGTCAAAGGAAATTCAGCCCTGTCCGTCACTTGCGTGCCTCGCTAGAATTCGTCCCCGACTCCTGGAGATGCCCATGCTGCCTTTATTACTTGCCTCAAGCTCGGTCTATCGCCGGGAATTGCTCGCCCGCCTGGGACTGCCGTTCGTCTGCCACTCACCCGATATCGACGAAAGCCATCGGCCCGGCGAACCCGCCCTCGAACTGGTCAAACGCCTGGCCCGGGAAAAAGCCCTGGCATTGGCCCAAAGCTATCCAGGGCACCTGATCATCGGCTCAGACCAGGTCGCCGTGCTCGGCGAGCGCATCCTGGGCAAGCCTCACACCTTCGAGAACGCGCGTGAACAGCTGTTGGCCGCCAGCGGCGCCAAGGTCACGTTCCTGACCGGCCTGGCGCTGCTCAACAGCCAGACAGGCGCCTGCCAGGTCGATTGCGTTGCATTTACAGTCAATATGCGCACCCTGGATCCAGAGCGCGTCGAACGCTACCTGCGCGCCGAGCAACCCTACGATTGCGCCGGCAGCTTCAAGGCCGAAGGGCTGGGTGTAAGCCTGTTCCAGAGCACCGAAGGACCGGACGCCACCAGCCTGGTCGGGCTGCCGCTGATTCGCCTTGTGGACATGTTGCTGGCCGAGGGTGTGCAAACCCCCTGAAGCCTGGGCCTGCATACCTGTGTGACGAGGGCGCTCGCTCCCGCTCGGTTGCGAAGCGACCGCAACAAAAGGGACTGCTGCGCAGCCCAGCGGGAGCAAGCTCCCTCGCCACAAGGATCGGTACGATCTTTCAGAGCAGCGCTGGCAATCAGCGCAACGCCGGCCCCTGGAACCCCATCCACATCGCCAGACGCTCGGCGATGCTGGCGCCCAGTTTTTTCGAGAAACGGTCGAGCGGCGACTCCTCAATGGTGAAATCCACCAACTCTTTCTCGCCAATCACGTCCCGAGCCACCGAACTGGCGCTGCCCAAGCCATCGATCAAGCCCAGCGGCAACGCCTGCTCGCCCGACCAGACCAGCCCGGAGAAGAGCTCCGGGTGCTCCTTGTCTTTCAGGCGCTCGCCCCGCCCCTTCTTGACGCTGGCGATGAACTGCTTATGGGTAGTGTCGAGCACGCCCTGCCAGAACGCCGTTTCCTCAGGCTTTTGCGGCTGGAACGGATCGAGGAAGGATTTGTGCTCGCCCGCGGTATAGACCCGGCGCTCCACCCCAAGCTTGTCCAGCGTCTGGACGAAGCCATAACCCGCCGCCGTCACGCCAATGGAGCCCACCAGGCTGGCCTTGTCGGCATAGATCTGGTCCGCCGCACTGGCGATGTAATAGGCACCCGAGGCACCAAGGTCGGAAATCACCGCGTAGACCTTGATATCCGGATGCGCCGCGCGCAAGCGGACGATTTCGTCATAGACGTAGCCGGCCTGCACCGGGCTACCACCCGGACTGTTGATGCGCAGCACCACGCCCTTGACCTTCGAATCTTCGAACGCGGCCCGTAGACTGCCGATAATATTGTCCGCACTGGCCGCCTCTTTGTCGGCAATCATGCCTTCGATGTCGATGACCGCCGTATAGGCCGAACCACCTCCCGGACTCTTCTTGCCATCAACCGCCTGGAAGATCATCGCCAAGCCGAAAAACAGATAGATGAAGACCAGGCATTTGAAGAAGATCCCCCAGCGCCGCGCACGACGCTGCTCCTCCACCCCGGCCAACAGGGTCTTTTCCAGCAGCTTCCAGCTTTTTTCGTCACCGTTGTCAGCGCTCGCCTTGGCCGGTGCCTTCCATTCATCGGTCATACATGCATCCTCAACAGACTTTAATCGGCGCGCTGGCTCAGCCAGGCGTGCAATTCAGGAAAATGATCAATCGCCAGTCGCGGCTCGAACACCTTGAGTGCCTCGATGGACTGCGCACCATAGCTGACAGCCACCGAACCCATGCCGGCATTGCGCGCCATCTGCAGGTCGAACGAGGAATCCCCCACCATCAACGCCTGCGCAGGCAGCACCCCACAATGAGCCAGTATCTGCTCGAGCATCAGCGGATGCGGCTTGCTGGCCGTCTCATCGGCGGCACGGGTGATATCGAAATAATCGTCCCAACCATGGGCCTTCAATACCCGATCCAACCCACGACGAGCCTTGCCGGTCGCGACCGCCAAGCGATAACCCTCGCCCTTCAAGGTTTCAAGGGTATGAACCACGCCCTCGAACAACGGCGAAGGCTCGGCCTCCAGCGCAATGTAGTGATCGGCATAGTGCTGGCGAAAAACCACCAGTTCATCGTCGTCGATCTCCGGGTACAAACTGCGAATCGCTTCCGGCAACCCCAAGCCGATGATGCCCTTCACCGCAAAATCGTCGCACCGGGCAAAACCCGAGCGATCCGATGCGACATGCATCGACTCCACGATCCGACCGATGGAATTGGCAAGAGTGCCGTCCCAATCGAATATCAGCAATTTGTAATCAGGATGCACTCAGCCGCTCCACGGTCTTGGCCCACATGTCATCCACCGGGGCCTGCAATTTCAGCTCGCCACCATCGGGCAACGGCACGGTGAGCATATAGGCATGGAGAAACAGGCGCTTGCCGCCCAGGTCGCGGATTTCCTTGGTGAAGTCGTCATCGCCGTATTTGCTGTCACCGGCAATGCAGTGGCCGGCGTGCAGGGTATGGACGCGGATCTGGTGCGTGCGCCCGGTCACCGGCTTGGCCTCGACCAAGGTGGCGAAGTCGTCGAAACGGCGCAAGACCTTGAACACCGTCAGCGCCTCCTTGCCCTCCTCGTTGACCTCGACCATGCGCTCGCCGGAACGCAGGTTGCTCTTGAGCAGCGGCGCACGAACTTGCTTGATGGAGGTTTCCCAGCGACCACGCACCAGCGCCATGTAGCGCTTGTCGACGCCGTCGCCACGCAACTGCTCATGCAGATGGCGCAACATGCTGCGTTTCTTGGCGATCATCAGCAGGCCGGAGGTGTCGCGGTCGAGGCGATGGACCAGTTCCAGCTCCTTGGCGTCCGGACGCAACTGACGAAAGGCTTCGATCACTCCGAAATTCAGGCCGCTGCCGCCGTGAACCGCAATGCCCGCGGGCTTGTTGATCACGATCAGGGCCTTGTCTTCGTAGACGATCGAGGCTTCAAGGCGTTGCAGCAATCCCTGGGCCAAGGGCACCGGCTCATCGCGCTCGGGCACGCGAACCGGCGGCACGCGCACGATGTCACCGGCCTGGAGCTTGTATTCGGGCTTGATCCGACCTTTGTTCACCCGCACTTCGCCTTTGCGCAAAATGCGGTAGATCAAGGTCTTGGGCACGCCTTTGAGCCGGGCCAGCAGGAAATTATCGATTCGTTGGCCGGCATATTCCGGCGAGACCTCGAGCAGTTGAACGCCAGGGGTCGAAGGGGCAGTAGTTGTCATGGCGGCGATCATAACAATTTTTTATGGAATTGAAGCACTTAATCATTGCTGCTATAGTCGCGAACGCCGCCAAAAGTGGCTGGACAGTGGACCAGCGGTCAAAAACCGGCCCTGACCAACGCAATTCACGAGGACGAGAGGCCGTCCTACGGGGCTTTCGCTACGTAACGGTAGAGTTTTCAGGTGTAACGAGCGCAGGTGACATGAGGCCTGAAATACGCCGCAAAGCAGAGTTTTGACTCGCCTTGCGCGCCACATTCACGGCCAGTTCACAAAGTGCAGTCAGCTGCGAACGACCCCGAGCGAGAGCTTCGGAAACAACGCCTAAATTAGCCATGATGCGTGACCTCCCCTTCCGGAGCTCACGGTAAATGCCAACCCGCTGCGGATTCTGCGCGCGGCAGCACCCGAATTATCAGGGATACGTGTAGGGTGGAGACGTACAACCGTCGGACTGTGTAGCACTAGGCTTATATTCAGACGCTTCATCTCGTCCACAGACGCCGGTTGATTCCTCCTCCTGACTGAGTGCTTGAGTACCAGCAAGCAGGACGCGTCCGTCGCGACTTCGCCATCATTGGGCCGAACTCGCTGGACACTGGAATGGCCTCGCCATCGCCAGGACGCACCTGACACCGACCGTGAGAAGTCGTGTGTGCCGAACGCCGTTTCCGGCAGCCCGGAAACCGACGGTACTACATGAAAAGAATGTTGATTAACGCAACTCAACCCGAAGAGTTGCGTGTTGCACTGGTAGACGGCCAGCGCCTCTACGACCTGGATATCGAATCCGGTGCACGCGAGCAGAAGAAGGCCAACATCTATAAAGGCCGGATTACTCGCATCGAACCGAGCCTTGAGGCTGCCTTTGTCGATTTCGGCTCCGAGCGCCACGGCTTCCTGCCCCTCAAAGAAATCTCCCGCGAATACTTCAAGAAGGCCCCTGAAGGCCGCGTCAACATCAAGGACGTCCTGAGCGAAGGCCAGGAAGTCATCGTCCAGGTCGAAAAAGAAGAACGTGGCAACAAGGGCGCCGCCCTGACCACCTTCATCAGCCTGGCCGGCCGTTACCTGGTCCTGATGCCGAACAACCCGCGTGCCGGCGGCATCTCCCGCCGCATCGAAGGCGAAGAGCGCAACGAACTGCGTGAAGCCCTCAACGGCCTGGTCGCGCCAGCCGACATGGGCCTGATCGTGCGCACTGCCGGCCTGGGCCGCAGCAGCGAAGAAATGCAGTGGGACCTCGACTACCTGCTGCAACTGTGGACCGCCATCAAAGAAGCCTCGCTGGATCGTTCCGCGCCGTTCCTGATCTACCAGGAAAGCAACGTGATCATCCGCGCCATCCGCGATTACCTGCGCCAGGACATCGGCGAAGTGCTGATCGACAGCGTCGAAGCCCAGGACGAAGCCCTGACCTTCATTCGCCAGGTGATGCCGCAGTACGCCAGCAAGATCAAGCTCTACGAAGACAGCGTTCCGCTGTTCAACCGTTTCCAGATCGAAAGCCAGATCGAGACCGCCTTCCAGCGCGTCGTCGAACTGCCGTCCGGCGGCTCCATCGTCATCGACCCGACCGAAGCCCTGGTGTCCATCGACATCAACTCGGCCCGCGCCACCAAAGGCAGCGACATCGAAGAAACCGCCCTGCAGACCAACCTTGAAGCCGCCGAGGAAATCGCCCGTCAGTTGCGCCTGCGCGACATCGGCGGCCTGATCGTCATCGACTTCATCGACATGACCCCGGCCAAGAACCAGCGCGCCGTGGAAGAAAAGGTCCGTGAATGCCTGGAAGCCGACCGCGCCCGCGTACAGGTCGGTCGCATCTCGCGCTTCGGCCTGCTGGAAATGTCCCGTCAGCGCCTGCGTCCGTCCCTGGGCGAAAGCAGCGGCATCGTTTGCCCGCGTTGCAATGGCACCGGCATCATCCGTGACGTCGAGTCGCTGTCCCTGGCGATCCTGCGCCTGATCGAAGAAGAAGCCCTGAAAGACCGCACCGCCGAAGTTCGCGCCCAGGTGCCGATCCCGGTGGCTGCGTTCCTGCTCAACGAAAAACGCAACTCGATCACCAAGATCGAACTGCGCACCCGCGCCCGCATCGTCATCCTGCCGAACGATCACCTCGAGACGCCGCACTTCGAAGTGCAGCGCCTGCGCGATGACAGCCCGGAAGCCCACACCAACCAGTCCAGCTACGAAATCGCTGCTGCCGCTGCCGAAGTGGAAGAAGTCCAGCCGGCCGCCGCCACTCGCACCCTGGTTCGCCAGGAAGCCGCAGTCAAGACTGCTCCGGCCCGCGCCAACGCTCCGGTTCCGACCGAAGTGGCCGCTCCGGTTGCCGCCCCGGCCGCAGCCCCCGAACCAAGCCTGTTCAAAGGCCTGGTGAAGTCGCTGGTCAGCCTGTTCGCCACCAAGGAAGAACCCGTTACCCCGGCCGTCGTCGCCAAGCCTGCCGCTACCGAGCGCCCTGCCCGCAACGAAGAACGCCGCAACGGTCGCCAGCAGACCCGCAACCGCAACGGTCGTCGCGATGAAGAGCGCAAGCCTCGCGAAGAACGCGCACCGCGTGAAGAACGTGCGCCACGTGAACCGCGTGAAGAACGCCAGCCGCGCGAAGCCCGTGAGGAAGCGCCAGTCGTAGCCCGCGAAGAACGCGCACCGCGTCCGCCCCGTGAAGAGCGCCAGCCACGCGCACCGCGTGAAGACCGCAAGCCACGTGGCGAGCGTGAAGAACGTGTTCGTGAACTGCGCGAGCCACTGGATGCCGCCCCGGCCGTGGCTGCCGCCACCACTGAAGAGCGTCCAGCCCGCCAGCCTCGTGAAGAACGCGCACCGCGTCCTCCACGTGAAGAACGCCAGCCACGCGCCGAGCAGGCAGCCGCCGCTGCCAGCGAAGAAGAAGTGCTGAACGCCGAAGAGCAGTTGCAGGAAGATGGCCAGGACACCGCCGAAGGCGATCGTCCACGCCGCCGCTCCCGTGGCCAGCGTCGTCGCAGCAACCGTCGTGAACGTCAGCGCGACGCCAACGGCAACGTGATCGAAGGTTCGGAAGAGTCCGAGTCCACCGAGAACGCCGAAGCGCCAAGCGCCGCGGACCTGGCCGCCGGCCTGGCCGTGACTGCGGCCGTTGCCAGCAGCGCGATCAGCGCCCCGGCTGAAGCCCAGGCTCACGAACAAGCCGAACGTGCCACCGCTGCGGTGGAAAGCGCGCCGGTTGAAGCGCCGTTGGTCGAGGCCACTACCCCGGTAGAAGCCACCGCCTCGCCAGAAGTGGAACTCGCACCGGCCCCTGACGCCCAGCCTGAAGCTGAAGTCGTCGCCGAGCCAGCACCGGTCGTCGAGGCTCCAGTCGTTGCTGCCGAACCGGTCGTCGAAGCACCGGCCGAGGAAAAGGCACCAGAGCCTGTCCGCGAAGAGCAGACTGCGTTCAACTGGACCGCCGAGCCAGCCGCACCGGCACCTGTTGCCGAGCCTGAGCCGGCACCTGAGCCGGCACCAGAGCCTGTGAAAGCGGTCGAGCCAGAAGTGGTCGAGCCTGCTCCAGTGGTCGAGGCGCCGGTGGTTGCCGAAGCCCCTGCCCCGGTGGAAGAGCCTGCACCTGCCAGCGCCCTGACCGCGAATGGCCGTGCCCCGAACGATCCGCGTGAAGTGCGTCGTCGCAAGCGTGAAGCCGAGCGTCTGCAGAAGGAAGCCGAACAAGCCGCCGTCGCCGCCGCTCAAGCGCCTGCTGCCGAGCCTGCGCCAGTCGTGGAAGAAGTCGCCGAGGCAGCCCCTGCCCCGGCCGCCGAAACCCCGGTTGAATCGGCTCCGACGTTCGACGAGCCTCAGCACACCGCTGAAGAAATCGCGCCGCGTCACACTGAAGCCCTGGAAAAAGAGCACGAGCCTAAACCTCACGCCTGATTCCACCGCCCAGTAAAAAGCCCCGCCTGGTAACCCCAGGCGGGGCTTTTTTATGCCTTCAGACTTATCCACAGGGGACTGGGACCGGACAAAAATCCAATGTGGGAGCGAGCTTGCTCGCGATAGCGCCGGGTCAGCTTGCATCAATACTGAAGTCAGACCGCTTTCGCGAGCAAGCTCGCTCCTACAGGGTTCTGCGTCGCCTGTTATTTGAAGGCCAGTGCCTCTGGCACATCCACATCCCACGTCACGCCAGGGTCATCCACCGGCACTTCGACCACCTGCGCCCCGGCAAACAATACCTTAGCGCCGCGATCACCGGTCAGCGCCATCAGTTTCGGCCCAAACCCACGACCAAACCCCACCGGATGCCCGTACTCACCGGCCAGGACCGGCACGCTGATGCCGTCCGCGCGAATCCCCGCTACCGCCTGCTCGATGCTCGACGGCAGGATGAAGGGCATGTCCCCCAGCACCATCAGCCAGCCATCCAGCTCAGGGCAGGCCTGGACACCGGCGGCAATGCTGTCGCCCAGGCCGGGGGAGTCCAGCTCCACGACATCGCAGCCATAGGCCTGGGCCATGCGAATGGCTTGCGGTCGATCCTTGCGCGTCACCAGCACGCGCTTTTCCAGGGAGGCTGGCAGATTCACCAGCACCTGCTCGATCACCGAGCGCACGGCACCGTCACGCCCGGTGCAATCGGCAAGCAATTTATCCTTGTCGGGGCCTGCAATCTGGCGAAAACGGCTGCCCGTTCCGGCCGCCAGGATGACCACGCCAATCGACTCGCTCATACGCCCTCCTTATCCACGGCTTACAGCGGTTTTTTCTGCCGCAGTTCCACGCCATTCTTGATGGCCACGATTTCGGCCAACAGCGACAAGGCGATTTCCGCCGGGGTATGGCTGCCGATGTGCAAGCCGATCGGTCCATGCAAGCGGTCAATCGCCTCCGCAGACAAGCCTAGCTGAGCCAGGTTGTCCCGGCGTTTCTGGCTGTTGACCCGCGAACCCAGGGCGCCGACATAAAAAGCCTTGGAGTCCAGGGCCGTGAGCAGCGCCATGTCATCCAGGCGTGGATCATGGGTCAGCGCCACAATGGCCGTGCGCTCGTCGGTCTGGATGCTCAACACGGCTTCGTCGGGCATCCCCGAGACGAAGCGCCCATGCTGCTCTTCCCAACCATAGACGAACTCCTTGCGCGGATCGCAGATCAGCACTTCGAAATCCAGTAGCCGGGCCATTTCCGCCACGTAGCGCGACAATTGCCCGGCACCGATCAGCAGCAACCGCCAACGCGGGCCGTAAATGGCCCGCAACACCTGCCCATCGAACATCAGGGCGTCGGTCTTGCTGGCCGGGGTCAGGACCACGTTGCCACTGGTCAGCGTCAGCTCACGGGCGACGATTTCATGGGCTTCGCAGCGCTCCAATAACGCTGCGACCCACTGCGGATCGCCCACCCGCTCTTCGGTCAGGCGCAGGGTCCCGCCGCACGGCAGGCCAAAGCGCGCCGCTTCTTCTCGGGTGACGCCATAGGTGATCAGTTGCACCGGCGGACCGTCCGCCGGAATACGGCCGTCGTGCAGCCGGGCGATCAGGTCATCCTCGACACAACCGCCCGACACCGAACCGATCACCACGCCATCTTCGCGCAGGGCCAGCATCGCCCCCGGCGGTCTTGGCGCAGTGCCCCAGGTCTGGACCACAGTGAACAACACCACCCGCTGCCCGGCGCGGCGCCACTCGAGCACGCTGCGCAGGACATTCAGATCGACGCTGTCCATCAGGCCTTGGCCTGTTGCCAGCCTTGCAGCTGATAGCGCACAGGCAGGTTACGGATACGCTGGCCGGTGGCGGCGAAAATCGCGTTGCACAGGGCCGGCGCAATCGGCGGCACGCCCGGCTCGCCAACCCCACCCAACGGCACCTCACCCGGAGGCGTGACCAGGTGCACGGCCACTTCCTTGGGCGCCAGGGACATGCGCGCCACTTCGTACATATGGAAATTGTCCTGCTGTACCTTGCCATCCTTGAAACTGATTTCACCCACCATGGCATTGCCCAGGCCCATGACGCAGGCACCTTCGAATTGCGAGCGGATGCGTTCGGGGTTGATCTGTGGGCCGCAGTCCACGGCAATGTCCGCCTTGTGCACGATCACCGTGCCATCGTCCTTGACCTCCACCTCGAGCACCGCCGCCACGTAGGTGACGAAGCTGTAGTGCACCGCCAGCCCCAGGCCACGGCCCTTGGGCAGTTCCCGGCCCCAACCGGCGGCCTTCGCGGCGGTTTCCAGCACCGTGCGGATCCGCGCCGTATCAATCGGGTAACGCTCGGGGGATTCGCCGTAATTCCATTCTTCGCTCAAGGTACGCGGATCGATCTTACGGTCCGGCCCGAGCAATTTGACCTGGTACTTCAGCGGATCCTGGCCGGCTTTGTGGGCCAGTTCGTCAATGAAGCTCTGGATTGCGAAGCCGTGAGGAATGTTCGACACCGAGCGATACCAACCCACCCGGGCATGGGCCACCGCCTCGGGGTTCTCCAGGCGCAGGTTGGGAATGGCGTAGGCCATGTTGGTCACGCCCATGCCTATTTCGAACGGTGCCTCGTGAGTCATGCCCGGTGCGAACAGTGCGGTGATGCTCGGGGCTACGGTGCGGTGCAGCCAACCGGACGGCATACCGTCCTGGTTCAGGCCGGCCTTGAGGTATTCGGCCGATACGGTGTGGAAATACGAGTGATGAATGTCGTCCTCGCGGGTCCATTGCACCCGTACTGCCTGGCCGGGAAACTCCTTGGCGAGGACCGCCGCCTCGACGACAAAGTCGGGTTTCGACTTGCGTCCGAAACCGCCGCCCAGCAACGTGATGTTCACCGTGACCTTCTCGAAAGGAATGCCCAGGCGTTCGGCGACACGTTCACGGGTCACCTGCGGCGCCTGGCTCGGCGCCCAGGCCTCGCATTGGCCGTCCTTGAACCGGGCGACGGCAACCATCGGCTCCATGGGGGACTGGGACAGGTGCGGCAAGTAATACGACGCCTCCAACGTCGAATCAGCCTTGGCCAGCGCATCGTCGAGGTCACCGCTGCTGCGCACGACTTTTCCCGGCTTGAGGGCGGCCGCTTCCAGTTCCTTGCGATAGGCAATGGAGTCATAACCGGCATTCGGGCCGTCGTCCCACTGGATTTTCAGCGCCTCGCGGCCCTTGATCGCCGCCCAGGTGTTCTTCGCTACTACCGCTACGCCGCCCAACGGCTGGAACTCCGAGGGCAGCGGGCGCCCCTCTATCTGAACCACCTTGACCACGCCCGGTACCTTCAGCGCCGCGCTGCTGTCCACGCTCTTGACCTTGCCGCCATAGACCGGCGGACGCGCGATGACCGCATAGAGCATGCCGTCGAAATGCACATCGGCACCAAACACCGCACGACCGTTGACGATGTCCGCGCCATCGATGGCCCGGCTCGCTTCCTTGCCGATGTAGCGGAACTCCGATGGCTGCTTGAGACGCAAGCTGTCGCGGGCCGGCACCGCCAAGGCACTGGCGGCGGCAGCCAATTCGCCATAGCCCAGTTCGCGCCCCGAAGGCTGGTGCAGCACTTTGTGCAGTTGGGCATGGCATTCACCCACCGGGACCTTCCACTGGGCGGCAGCGGCCAGTTCCAGCATGGTCCGGGCGGCAGCCCCGCAACGGCGCATCGGCTCGTACCAGTGGCGCATGCTGCGCGAACCGTCGGTATCCTGGTTGCCGAAACGCGCCTCATCGGCCGGCGCCTGCTTGACCTTGACGAGCGCCCAGTCAGCGTCCAGTTCGTCGGCGACCACCATGCTCAGGCTGGTGCGCACGCCCTGGCCCATTTCCGAACGGTTGCAAATCACCGTCACGCTGCCATCGCTGGCAATGCTGACGTACACCTTCGGGTCGTCGACCGCGCCATGGGGCATGCCCTCGGCGCCGAATTTCTTTTCCTCGGCAAAGGCATCCGGCAGACCCCACGTCGCCGCCAGCACCAGCACGCCGGTGGCGCTCGCCCCCTTGAGGAAACCACGGCGGCTGAGGTTGCTCAGCATGAAATCATCGGGCAAGCGGCTCATGCCTTGGCCTCCTTCAGGTGAGTGGAAGCCTGGCGGATCGCGGTCTTGATCCGGTTGTACGTGCCGCAACGGCAGATGTTGCCGACCATGGCTTCTTCGATCTGCTCATCGCTCGGGTTGGGGTTGGTCTTGAGCAACGCGGTGGCGGACATGATCTGACCGCCCTGGCAGTAACCACACTGAGCCACCGCCGTGTCGAGCCAGGCCTTCTGGACGATTTGCCCGACCGGGTCGGCATGAAGGCCGTCGATGGTGCTGACGTCCTGCCCTTTCACCGAGCCGATTGGCGTGATGCAACTGCGCGCCGGGGCGCCGTCGATGTGGATGGTGCAGGCGCCACACAGGCCCAGGCCGCAGCCGAACTTGGTGCCGTTGTAACCGGCTACATCCCGGATAGCCCACAGCAGCGGCATGTCCTCGGTCACATCCAGTTGATGGTCTTTTCCATTGAGTTTCAGGGTAATCATGGGCACGCCCGCACAATATTCGAGTGATGGGGTCGAGCAATCTGCCGCTTGGGTAACAGGTCGGTTGTCGCAGACTGGCTCAGGCTGATCGGGCTCTCTTATGCAGGCGCACACAGGCGTCTGCATCGGGCCTTTAGGATGCGATGGTCGCATCGTTAGCGAACTAAATTAACCCAGGATCACGCAAAACGCCCTGCACAATCCTGCACAAATGATCTGTGCGTGATTGTGGCAGGGCGTTGTTCAGTTGATCGCGAGCAAGCTTTGCTCCCACCGCGCTCAGTACCGATTGGGCTCCATTTCCAGCTCGACCTGGAAACGTTCGGCAATGTCTTTCTGGATGCGCAAGGCCAGGTCCAACAGTTGCGGGCCCGTGGCATCGCCGTAGTTGACCAGCACCAACGCCTGCAACTTATGCACCCCCGCATCCCCCTCGCGAAAACCCTTCCAGCCGGCCCGTTCGATCAGCCAGCCGGCGGCGATCTTCATCTGCCCTCCTGGCTGTGGATAAGCCACAAGATCAGGGTATTGCTGCTTGAGATACGCCACATGCGTGGCCGGCACCAGCGGGTTCTTGAAGAAGCTGCCGGCATTGCCCAGCATGGCCGGGTCGGGGAGTTTTTCGCTGCGGATGCTGCAAATGGCCCGGCTCACATCCGTGGGCGTCGGCTGATCGATGCCCTGCTCGGTCAATCGCTGGCGGACCGGGCCGTACTCCAGGTGCAAGTGTGCGGCGCGGCTGAGGGCAAAGCGCACCCGCAGGATCAACCAGCGGCCCGCTTGCTGTTTGAACAGGCTGTCGCGATAAGCAAACCGACAATCTTCAAGGGTGAAGTCCCTCAGCTCGCCGGTCTGGCGATCCAGGGCGGTGAGGCCGGCGAAGACATCCTTGATCTCCACACCGTAGGCGCCGATGTTTTGCATCGGTGCCGCGCCTACGGTGCCGGGAATCAGGCTGAGGTTTTCCAGGCCCGACCAGCCTTGTGCCAGCGTATGCTGGACGAAGGGATGCCAGGGTTCCCCGGCTTCGGCCTCGATCACCACCCGTTCGCCATCATCGCTGAGCAGGCGAATCCCCTGGCTGGCCATGCGCAGCACCAAGGCGTCGATGTCGCCAGTCAGCAACAGGTTGCTGCCGCCGCCGATCACCAGCAACGGCACGGCATGCTCGCTGGCATAGGCCAGCGCCTGGCGAACTTCGCCATCGTCGCGGGCTTCGGCGAACAACCGGGCGCTGACGTCCACGCCAAAACTGTTGAAGGGCTTGAGGCTGACGCCCGCCCGTACCTGCAAGGTCATAACCGCCCCTTCAATTCGATCACCAGGCGATCCGTGGCCCGCTCGATCAAGTCCAACACCTGCTCGAAGCCCTGCTCGCCGTCGTAGTACGGGTCCGGCACGTCATCGAGTTCGGCTTCGTAGCGCCGCAGGAACAGATCCAGCTCGGCCTTGCCATTGGCCGGTTGCAGGGCCTGGAGATTGCGCAGGTTGCTGCTGTCCATCGCCAGGATCAGGTCATAGGCGGCGAAATCGGCGCGCGTCACCTGTTGCGCGCGCTGGGCCGACAGGTCGTAGCCACGCTTCAAGGCCGCCGCCTGGCTGCGCTTGTCCGGGGCCTTGCCGACGTGCCAGTCACCGGTGCCGGCGGAAGCGACTTCCACCTGCCCGGCCAGCCCGGCCTCTCGCAACTTGTGGCGCAAGATGCCTTCGGCGGTGGGCGAGCGGCAGATATTGCCGAGGCAGACGAACAGGACCCGCATCAGGCCTCCAGCAGGCGACGAACGCGCTCGAGGTCTTCGGCGGTGTCGACACCGGTCGGCGGGGCGATCAGCGCATCGGCGACATGGATCCGCACGCCATGCCACAGCGCTCGCAGCTGTTCCAGGGCTTCAGTGTTTTCCAGCCAGCACGGGCCCCAGGCGACGAAGTCCTGGAGAAAGCCGGCGCGGTAGGCGTAGATGCCGATGTGACGACGATACGGCACGCCTTCCGGCATCACGTCGCGACCTTGGGCGAAGGCATCCCGCGCCCAGGGCAACGTCGCACGGCTGAAGGTCAACGCCAGGCCATTGAGGTCACTGACCACCTTGACCACGTTGGGATTGAACAGGGTCTGCACATCCTCGATCGGCTCGGCCAGGGTGGCCATGCGCGCTTCGGTGTGGGCAGCGAGGTTGGCGGCGACCTGATCGATCACGCTCGGCGGGATCAACGGCTCGTCACCTTGCACATTGACCACAATCGCGTCGGCGGCAAGGCCGAGCTTCGCCGCGACCTCCGCCAGGCGATCGGTACCGGAATTATGGTCTTCGCGCGTCAGCACGACCTCGGCGCCAAAGCCTTTGCAGGCCTCGACGATGCGCGCATCGTCAGTCGCCACCACCACGCGCTGGGCGCTGCTTTTACTGGCTTGCTCCCAGACGTGCTGGATCATCGGCTTGCCGGCGATCGACAGCAACGGCTTGCCGGGCAGGCGCGTCGAGGCGAAGCGCGACGGAATGACAACGGTAAAGGCGGTGGTCATTTATCCAGGCGCTCGTCGGTGGTCAGGGTGCGGGCTTCACTTTCGAGCATCACCGGGATGCCATCGCGAATCGGGTAGGCCAGGCCGGCGCCCTTGCTGATCAGTTCGGTCTTGTCGGCGCTGAGCTTGAGCGGACCTTTGCAGACCGGGCAGGCCAGAATATCGAGCAGTTTGGTGTCCATGGAATTCCCCTGGGTAAAAGGTGTTAAGGCAAGAGCCGATCCGGCAACAGGCGCATCAACTGCGTATCGAACCAGGCCGCGAAGGCCGGCGACGGCGCGGCGTCCACCGCCAGGTACCACCAGTCGGACGCGGCGAAGGCACGGCATTTGACCGCGTCTTTTTCCGTCATGACCACCGGCAGGGCTGGCGTGAAGTTCAAGGCCTGGGCGCTGTATTCGGCATGGTCGGCAAACCCGTGCGGTATTGGCCGCCAGTGTAGCGTTTCGAGGGTCTTGAAGAAACGCTGGGGGTTGCCGATGCCGGCCACGGCGTGCAGGGCCTGGCCGGGTGGGAAATGGTCGAGGGGACGGCGTTCACCACTGGCCAGGTTCACCAGTTCGGTGGGGCGCAATTGGAAGGCGAAGCCGTCTTCGCGGTCGGCACTGGCGCCGTTGTACAGCACGGCGTCGACCGATTGCAGGCGCTCGACCGGTTCGCGCAAC
Organism: Pseudomonas sp. FW305-28; assembly: GCF_017351395.1. Taxonomy (NCBI): domain Bacteria; kingdom Pseudomonadati; phylum Pseudomonadota; class Gammaproteobacteria; order Pseudomonadales; family Pseudomonadaceae; genus Pseudomonas; species Pseudomonas sp. FW305-28. The sequence continues at coordinate 16,092 of NZ_JACNDD010000045.1, read as the reverse complement.
GGCCCGGCGGGCAGGCAACGCCGGTTGCCCAGGCCCCGGGCGCTATCGATCAGCACCAGCTCGAGGTCCCGGGCCAGCCGATAATGCTGCATGCCGTCGTCGGACAGGATCAGGTCCAGCGGCTCGGCCTCCAGCAGCGCCTGGACCGCGCGACTGCGGTCGGGGTCGATCATCAACGGCACGCCCGTGCGCTGGACGATCAACAGCGGCTCGTCCCCCGCGACGTCGGCGCCCTGCTCGGCCGCGACCCGCCACGGCAGTTGCGGCGGCTTGGCGCCATAGCCCCGGCTGACCACCCCGACCCGCAAGCCACTGCGCTGGCAGTGCTGGATCAGCCACAGGATCAACGGCGTCTTGCCAGTGCCACCCACGGTGATATTGCCCACCACCACCAACGGCACGGGGGGCTGGTAGATCTGGCCTTCACCCGCCAGGAAACGCTCGCGCTTGCTCACCACCACCCGCCGGTACAACCACTCCAGCGGCCGTAGCAGGGCCAGGGCCGGGTGGCCTTGGTACCACGCGGCAAGCAATCGATCGGACATAGCCATCAGGGTGCGGGAGCCGCCTCGACCGTGGTCATGCGCAGATGGCTGAAACCGAGCTTGCCGGCCGCGTCCATGGCGGTGATCACCGATTGATGAGGGGTCTTGCCGTCAGCGCTGATGGACAGCGGCAGGTTGGTATCGCCGCCGGATTCTTTCTGCAGGGCCTCGATCAGGCTCGCCAGGTCGCTCTTGGGCAGCAACTGGTTATTCACCGAGAACGCCCCTTCGGCGCTGATGGTGACTTCCAGGTTCTTCAATTGCTGGTCTTCGGCCGGCGAGCCGCTGACGGCTTGCGGCAATTCAACCTTGAGCTGGGTTTCCCGGGTGAACGTGGTGGTCACGACGAAAAACAGCAGCAGGATGAACACCACGTCGATCAGCGACGCAAGGTTGATCTCGATGTTTTCCCGTGGCTTGCGGCGGAATTTCACTGCTTGCCCCCAGCCAGGTCCACGTCACGGTCACCCTGCACCACCTCGACCAGCTTGATGGCTTCCTGCTCCATGCCAACGACCAACTCGTCGACGCGCCGTTGCAGGAACCGATGGAAGAACACCGCCGGAATACCCACCATCAGGCCGGCGGCGGTGGTGATCAGGGCCTTGGAAATCCCCCCGGCCAGTACCGCGGCGTTAGTGGTCATGCCGGAGCCGGTAAACGCGCTGAAGATGTCGATCATGCCCAGCACCGTCCCTAGCAGGCCCAGCAGCGGGGACATGGCGGCGATGGTGCCCAAGGCGTTGATATAGCGCTCCAGCTCATGGATGACCCGGGCGGCGGCTTCCTCGATGCACTCTTTCATGATCTCGCGACCATGCTTGGAGTTCGCCAGGCCCGCGGCGAGGATTTCCCCCAGCGGCGAACTGGCCCGCAGCTCCTTGAGCTTGTCCTTGTTCAGTTGCTTGTCCTTGATCCAGACCCAGACCTGCCCGAGCAGATGCTCCGGGGTCACGCGGCTGGCCCGCAGGGTCCACAGGCGTTCGGCAACGATACCCAGTGCCGCGATGGAACTCAGAATGATCGGCAACATCATCCAGCCGCCGGATTTGACCAATTCCCACACAGTGACTGCCCCCTCGAAAAAGTGCGCCACTTTATCACACAGACTCGCCTTGCAGACCCGCCCCGCCGATAAGCGCATCAGCCGGTTGCGCTGGATCAATGTTGCCCCGGTGGCCCGACGGCGGGCGGGTCGCGCCAGTAACGTCGATGACCGGCCTCGGTGCGCGGCAACTCGAACGCGCCCAGTTGCAGACGAATGGCGCCCTGCTCGGCGCTGTCGTAGATCGCCAGGCCCGAGCGGCGATAGCGGGCCATCACTTGGGGATGGGGATGACCGAACGCGTTGCCCTGCCCTCGAGAGATCAACACCGAGTGCGGCTTGAGCCGCGACAACAACCCCATCGACGACGAACTGCGGCTGCCGTGATGAGGCGCGGCCAGCCACTGGATCGGTAGCGCCAGGGCCTCGTCGAGCAAGGCGCGCTCGGCAGGGGTGTCGATATCGCCGGTCAACAGCAGGCGTTCACCGCCGGCCTCCACCAACAGGACGCAGGACTTCTGGTTGCTTTCGACAGCAGATGCCCAGCGCCACAGCTCGAACCCGACGCCATCCCATTCCCAGCGCCTGCCGCTGTCGCAAGGCCCGGCTTGCAGTTCATCGGGCAGCACGTCGGGATCGCCACTGATGACTTCCATCGTCGGCAGCCCATTGCGCACCGCTTGGGCGCCGCCGGCATGATCGGCGTCGGCATGGCTGAGGAGCATCAGGTCCAAGCCGTGCACACCGAGCTTGCGCAAGGTCGGCAGTACGACGCGTTCGCCGGCATCGGCCTCGCCAAAGCGCGGCCCCGCGTCGTAAAGCAGGCTGTGATGCCGGGTGCGTACCAGCACCGCCAGCCCTTGGCCCACGTCCAGTTGCCAGACCTCGGCGTGCCCTTGCGGCAGGTGTTCTCGCGGGGGAAACACCATCAGCAGCACCATCGGCCACCCCAGCACACGCAGCGGCACGCCGTTGGGCAACAGCAGCAAAAATGCCCCTGAAGCGGCGATGCCCAAGGCCCACGGCGGGACCGCAACGGGGACCCAGGCGGGTATTCGTCCGGCAATCAACCCCAGCCCTTTGAACAACAGATCAAGCAACCCACCGGCGATCCACAGCAGGCCTTCACCGATGAGCGGCACCGGCAACAATGCCGTGCCGAGCAGCGCTGGCGGCAGGACCAGCAGGCTGATCCAGGGCACCGCGAGCAAGTTCACCAGCGGCCCGCTGAGGCTGACCGGCAAGCCCACGATCAACAGCAACGGACACAGGCCGACCGCAACCAGCCACTGGGCACGGGTCCAGGTTTGCCACCAGCGCCAGGGCCCCAGGCGAGCGCCAAAGGTGAACATCAGGATGGCCACGGCCGCAAACGACAACCAGAACCCTGGCCGCAGGCTGGCAAGCGGGTCGAACACCAGCACCCCGGTGAACGCCAGCAGCCATGCCCACCACGGATCCGGCTGTTTGAAACGCAAGCGCCACAGCAGCACCAGGCCAATCATCGCGCAGGCCCGTCGTACCGGCACCTCGAAGCCGGCGAGCAAGCCGTAGCCCAGGGCGGCGCAAAAGGCCAGCGCACAGGCCCAGGGCAACCACGCCAGCCCTGCCGGCCACAGGCCATAACGCGCCGCGCCGGCCACCAACAGGTACACCAGGCCGGCCAGCAGGCCGATGTGTTGCCCGGAGATCACCAGCAAATGAACGGTGCCGGTGTCTTGCAAAACCTGCCAGTCCTCGCGACTCAGCCCGCCGCCGTCGCCCAGGACCAATGCCGCCAGCGCGCCGGAGCGGCCATGGGCGTCGACCTGTGCCAGCGCCTGGCGCACCTCGTCACGCCAGGCACCCCGGGCCGCTTGCAGGAGCCGCCCGTCCTTGACGGTACCGGTCGCGCCAACGCCGCGGCTCAACAACCAGGCGGCATAGTCGAAGCCGTGTGGATTCAACAACCCGGCGGGGCGCTTGAGCTTCACCACCAATCGCCATCGTTCGCCACTGTTGATGGGCGGCCCCCCGAACCAGGCGAGGCGCATCGTTGTCGGTAAGCGGGTACGACGCGAATGGGCATCGGCCAGTTCGAAGCGCACCACGCCGTCGCCCTGTTGCGGCAAACCGACAACGCGCCCTTCGACCCAGCGGGTTTCACCGTCCAGGGCGGCGGGTAATCGATTGTCCAGCGCCCACTGGGCCGACAGGCTGGCCCAAGCCAGCCCGAACAGGAAAAAACCCAACGGGTAGGTTCGAAACGGCAACACCATCAGCCCCAGCACCGGCATGGCTGCAACCAGCCACAACGGCGGCAGTGCCGGTAAACAAATCGGGGCCAACAACCCCAATGCAAGCGCGACTAACCCTGTGCGCATAACCCGTCCTTTAGAGTGCCCCTCTTCAGGCATAGACGCTCAGCGGCACCCCCGGCGTTATCAATTGTCACAAAGTCTGAATCTGTCAGCCGTAGAATCCAGACATACTTGCGGCCTTTACTGCGTTGAACCGACCGAGAAGCCTTATGCCCCGGCGCCTATTCAAACGTTACATGCCTGACCCAGAGAGCATTCGGGAACATAAGTCCTTACGTTTTCTCGGCACCCTGCTGCATGACCCCAACCTTTGGCACCTCAATCGGCACTCCGTGGCCCGGGCGATGGCTGTTGGCCTGTTTGCCGCATTCCTGCCAATCCCGTTGCAGATGTTGCTGGCCGCCGCGCTGGCCGTCACGGTGCGCGGCAATATGCCGATTGCGGTGAGCCTGGTCTGGCTGACCAATCCGATCACCATGCCTGCGGTGTTTTTCTGCACCTACCAGACCGGTGCCTGGCTGATGGATGTGCCTGCCCGGACACTGCCCGAAGAACTGACCTGGGAATGGATCAGCGGCCAATTGTCCACCTTGTGGCAGCCATTCCTGCTGGGCTCGGTGGTGACCGGCCTGGTGCTCGGCGCCCTGGCCTACTTCGTCACCATGAGTTACTGGCGCTGGTGGGTGGCCAGACAGTGGCGGCGGCGCAAGAAAAGCCGGATGTGAGATGCAAAAAAGGCCTCCTGGGAATGGAGGCCTTTTTTGTGGTGTTTCGCTGACGCCATCGCGAGCAAGCTCGCTTCCACAGGGGGCAGGGGTCAGGTGCGCATGCCGCGCCCGCTGACCAGCAACCGCGCGCAGCCGATGTAGAGCACCACGGTTGCCACCAGCATGAAGGTGATGGCGATGCTGATCTTGATGTCCGACACCCCGAGGATGCCGTAGCGGAACGCGTTGACCATGTGCAGCACCGGGTTGGCCAGGGATACGGTCTGCCAGAACGGCGGCAACAGGGAGATCGAGTAGAACACCCCGCCCAGGTAAGTCAGCGGCGTGAGCACGAACGTCGGGATAATCGAGATGTCATCGAAGTTGCGCGCAAACACGGCATTGATGAAACCCAGCAGCGAAAAGATCGTGGCCGTGAGCACCACCACCAAGACCGTCACCCCCAGGTGATGCACCTGCAGATCGGTGAAGAACAACGACAGCAGGGTCACGATCAGGCCCACCGCCAGGCCGCGCAGGACACCGCCCAAGGTGTAGCCGATGAGGATCGTATGGGGCGACACCGGCGAGACCATCAGCTCTTCGATCGAGCGCTGGAACTTGCTGCCGAAGAAACTCGACACCACGTTGCCGTAGGAGTTGGTGATCACCGACATCATGATCAGCCCCGGCACGATGTAGTCCATGTACGTGAAGCCACCCATGTCGCCGATCTGCCGGCCGATCAGGTTACCGAAGATCACGAAGTACAAGACCATGGTGATGGCCGGCGGCAGCAGCGTCTGCGGCCAGATCCGCGTGAAACGCCGGACTTCACGGTAAACGATGGTATTGAGGGCGATGAGGTTGGGGCGCAGTTCGGAACCCATGCTCATACCGCCACCTTCGCCAGATTCTTCTCCACCAGGGACACGAACAACTCCTCGAGGCGATTGGTTTTGTTGCGCAGGCTCAGCACTTCAATGTTTTGCAGGGCCAGTTGGGTGAACAGCCCGGTGATGCCCACGGCTTTGTCCACCTGCACTTCCAGGGTATGGCTGTCCACCAGGCGGGCCGGATAGCCGACGAGCTGGGGCGCGGTCTTCAGGTCGTGTTTCAGGTCCAGCAGGAAGGTTTCCACATGCAGTTGGCTGAGCAACTGGCGCATGCTGGTGTTCTCGACAATGGTGCCGTGGTCGATGATGCCGATGTTGCGGCACAACTGCTCAGCCTCTTCCAGGTAATGGGTGGTGAGGATGATGGTGATGCCTTTCTGGTTCAGCTCGGTCAGGAAGCTCCACATCGAGCGACGCAGCTCGATGTCCACGCCAGCGGTCGGTTCGTCGAGGATCAGCAGGCGCGGCTCATGCACCAGTGCGCGGGCGATCATCAGGCGACGCTTCATGCCGCCGGACAGTGAACGGGACGGCACGTCACGCTTGTCCCACAGGCCCAATTGGGTCAGGTACTGCTCGGCGCGCTCGTTGGCGATCTTTGGCGGGATGCCGTAATAACCGGCCTGGGTCACGACGATGTCGAAGGTCTTTTCGAACTGGTTGAAGTTGAATTCCTGGGGCACCACGCCGATGCAGCGCTTGAGGGCTGCGGGCTCGCGGTCCAGGTCATGACCGAACACGTTCACCGTGCCGCTGGTCTTGTTCACCAGGGTGGAAAGAATGCCGATGGTGGTGGATTTGCCGGCACCGTTAGGGCCGAGCAAGGCGAAGAAATCACCTTCGGCGACGTCCAGATCGATACCACTCAAGGCCTGGAAACCGTTGCCGTAGGTTTTGGTTAGCTGCCGGATGGACAGAGCGGAACTCATATCGGATTACGCACCAAGAAGGGAGGGAAGAAAAGAATAGATAAGGGCGGGCGGCGAGCAATGCAACACGGCGCACCAAGGCAATGGTGCTTGGCGTCGCCGCACAAGTACAGTCAAGTGTGTTGATAGTAGGTATTAAGTCAACGCGGTCATGACGGCTTTGCGGTAGGCCGGGCGCTGCTGCAACCGCGCGTACCAGGCCTGTACGGCAGGCCGCTCGGCGCGCTGGATGGGCATCTCGAACCAGGCATAAATGAAACTGCCCAGGGGAATGTCGCCCATGCCGATTTCATCACCCGACAGGTAAAGCTGTTCACTCAAGGTGCGCTCGACCATGGCCAGCAAATCGTCGCACTCCTTGATCGCCGCATGGATGGCCGTCCAATCCTGTTGTTCGGCCGGGGTGCGCAAGACGCCCCAGAACACCGTGCGAAACGGTGCGGCAAAGCTGGACGTGGTCCAGTCCATCCATTTTTCAGCCTGGGCCCGGGCCTGTACGTCAGCAGGATACCAGGCCGAACCCGACGCATGACGGGCCGCCAGGTAACGCACGATGGTGTTGGATTCCCAGAGCACGAAGCCGTCGTCCTCGATCATCGGCACGCGGCCGTTGGGGTTTTTCGCGCGGTACTCGGGCGTGTCCACCACACCGAACGCCCCGCCCGCATCGATGGCCTCGTAGGCCAGCCCCAACTCCTCCGCGCACCATAATGCCTTGCGCACATTCGATGAATTTTTCCGGCCCCATATCTTCAGCATCACGGCGTCCTCGATGGATAAATGCCGCAGCAGCATACGCCGGATCAGGCGCGACTCAAATCGCCCTGCATGTCGCCGAGCAGGCGCGGCACCTGTTCGCCGAACAGGTGCGGGTAGCACTTCTCCAGGTGTTCGAAGAAGAATGCCTCGGGCACGTCGGCGAACTGGCCATGGTCGGTGATGTACTCCATCAGCTTCGCTCCTTGCCGATTGAACGGGTGGAAGACGCTATCGTGGCGACCGTCGAATTCAAGCGGGGCCACGTCGAACAACGCGCACAAGCCCTGGTTGAAAGCCGGCGTGGCCTTGACCCAGCGGTCGTTCAGGTACAGCTCGGTATAACCGTGCATGGCGAACACGTCGCTTCTGAGCAGTTCCAGCAGACGCGGGGTGGACAGGTGGTTGCGCACATCCGCCAGGCCGATCCGCGCCGGGATGCCGCAATGCCGGGCGCAACCGGCCAGCAAGGTGGCCTTGGGTACGCAATAGCTTTCACTCGCAGCCAGCGCGTAACTGCCGCGCAAGGTTGCCGGGTCGCGACTGAAGGTATAGGGGTTGTAGCGCACCGCCTCACGCACAGCGTAATACAGGCTGACCGCCTGGGCCCGCGGGTCGCGCTCGGTGCCGCGGTGGTTTTCGGCGAAGTCGATGACCGCGGGGTGATCGCTGTCGATGAAGCGGCCGGGGTTCAGGTATTGCTGCATAGGGAAGGCCTCTGGAAAAACATCACCCCCGCGTAGGAGCTGTCGAGTGCAACGAGGCTGCGATCTTGTCCCAGACAGTTGAATCGCAAGCGAAAGATCAAGATCAAGATAAAGATCAAAAGATCGCAGCCTTCGGCAGCTCCTACGGAGGGCTTGCCTCGAGTTTATCCACAGCCCCGGCCCAGGGATAACGGCATTCCGGCCAAACAATGGCGTTTTCTCACCTTGTTAACGAACGATTTCCCGCGGCTGTTGCCAACCAGACTGGCGCAATGCAACCAGGGTTTCCCAGGAATTCAATCACATCGCGCCGACTGCCGGTTTTGCAGATGCCGTCTAAGCTCTGAAAGTCGGTTTTGCCTTGGTTCACGGAGGATTACATATGCTGTTGTTGTGGATACTGGTCCTGGTTGTCGGGATCGCCTGGCTGGCGCATCGACGCACCGCACCGCTGCCCGCGCTGGGTATCGTCGCGGTCTACCTGTTGGCCATGGGCATTTTCAGCCACGCGCCCGGCTGGCTGATGCTGATCCTCTGGGTGGTGCTCGCGGCTGTCGCGGCCCCGCTGCTGCTACCGGACCTGCGCCGCAAATATTTCAGCGCGCCGATGTTCGACTGGTTCCAGAAAACCCTGCCGCCCATGTCCGAGACCGAGCGCGACGCCATCGATGCCGGCACGGTGTGGTGGGATGGCGAACTGTTCAGCGGCCGCCCGGACTGGGACGTGCTGCTGGCCTACCCCAAGGTGCAACTGACCGAGGAAGAGCAAGCGTTCCTCGACGGCCCTACCGAGGCCCTCTGCGCGATGGTCAGCGACTGGCAGATCGGTCAGGCCATGGACCTGCCCCCTGAAGCCTGGGCCCATATCAAGGAGCACGGGTTCTTCGCGCTGATCATTCCCAAGGAATATGGCGGCAAGGGCTTCTCCGCCTATGCCCATTCCCAGGTCGCGATGAAACTGGCCACGCGCAGCGGCGACCTGGCCTCCACCGTGATGGTCCCCAACTCCCTCGGCCCGGCCGAACTGCTGCTGCACTACGGCACCGACGAGCAACGCGACCATTACCTGCCGCGACTGGCCCGCGGCGACGATATCCCCTGCTTCGCCCTGACCGGGCCGCTGGCCGGCTCCGACGCCGGGGCGATGCCCGACACCGGCATCATCTGCAAGGGTGAATGGGAGGGCCAGGAGACCCTCGGCCTGCGCCTGAACTGGGAAAAACGCTACATCACCCTCGGCCCGGTGGCCACGCTCCTGGGCCTGGCCTTCAAGGCGTATGACCCCGACCACCTGCTGGGTGACGAAGAAGACCTGGGCATCAGCCTCGCCTTGATTCCCACCGACACCCCAGGCGTGCATATCGGCCGCCGTCACCTGCCCCTGGGCGCCGCATTCATGAACGGACCGAACTGGGGCAAGGACGTGTTCATCCCGCTGGACTTCCTCATCGGCGGTCAGGCCATGCTCGGCAAGGGCTGGATGATGCTGATGAACTGCCTGTCGGTCGGGCGCTCGATTTCCCTGCCCGCGGTGGGCACCGGCGCTGCGAAGTTCACCAGCCTGGTGACGGGCCAGTACGCCCAGGTCCGCGAACAATTCAACGTACCGTTGTCGGCGTTCGAAGGTATCCAGGAGGCCATGGCGCGCATCGGCGGCAACGCCTGGTTGATGGATGCGGCACGCATGCTGACCGCCAACGCCGTGGACCTGGGGGAAAAACCTTCGGTGCTGTCGGCCATTCTCAAGTACCACCTGACCGAACGTGGTCGCGAGTGCATCAGCCACGCCATGGACGTACATGGCGGCAAGGGCATCATCATGGGCCCGAACAATTACCTGGGGCGCAGTTGGCAAGGTGCGCCAATCTTCATCACGGTCGAAGGCGCGAACATTCTGTCGCGCAACCTGATGATCTTCGGCCAGGGCGCCATTCGCTGCCATCCGTTCGTCCTCAAGGAAATGGCCCTGGCAACCCGTGAAGACAAGGACCAGGCGCTGGTCGAGTTCGATGCCTTGCTGCTCAAGCACATCGGTTTCGCCGTCAGCAACGCCGCCAGCACCCTGGTGCTCAACCTGGGCCTGGGGCATTTCGAGAGGGCCCCCGGCAATGCCTTGAGCCAGGGGTATTTCCGCGCCCTCAACCGGCAGGCCGCGGCATTCGCGCTGCTGGCGGATTTGAGCATGATGCTGCTGGGCGGAGAGCTCAAACGCCGCGAACGCTTGTCGGCCCGCCTGGGTGACGTCTTGAGCAACCTGTACCTGGCGTCCGCCGCGCTCAAGCGTTATCACGACCTGGATTCGCCGGACCACATGACGCCGCTGTTCACCTGGGCCATGGAAGAAAGCCTCGGCCAGTCGGAACGTGCGCTGGATGAACTGCTGAGCAACTTCCCGAACCGGGTACTGGGTTGCCTGTTGCGCCTGGTGGTGTTCCCCTTCGGTCGGCGTCACAAGGGCCCGAGCGACAGGCTCGACGCCGAGGTGGCCGCGGTCATCGGCCGGCCCAAGGGTGATCCGACTCTCGAAGAGTTGCTGCAGGGTTGCTATCGCCCGCAATCGACCGACGATCCGGTGGGCGCCCTGCAACACGCCGCCGACCTGCTGGCGGCCGCCCATCCGCTGCACAAGAAACTGCACGGTGCGCTCAAGCAGGGTCAGCTCAACCCGGCGCCTGGCGAACCCCTCATCGATGCGGCCCTGGAGGCCGGCGTGCTGCAAGCCGGTGAAGCGCAGGCCTTGCGCGCAGCCGAGGCGGCGCGGCGCAAAGTCATCGACGTGGATGATTTCGACAAGGCCGAACTGACGCTGGCGCCAGACAAGGTCCGTTGATACTGACGGCCAGGTACGCCGTCACCTGTAGCTCTTCACCTACAGCTCTTCATCTATAAAAGCGGGCGCAAGGGCTTTATACTCCTGCGCCCGTTTTGCTCTTGAGGACTTATCTCGTGTCCAATGTCGTTGCCGATCACCTTGTCTTGCTTGACCACTTGCGCAGCATCCTGGTCGCCGTGGGTGAGGCCGAACAGGTGCCCGAAGAAAGCCACGCCTTGTTCCTGGAGCGCTTCGACGAGTTGCGCGCGCAGTTGCCCGTCGACCCAATCGAAAGCCAGTACCTGGGCCAGGACCTCCTGTGCCAAGTGATCGTGCGTTACCCACAGATCGCCCACCTGGTGCCTCGCGACCTGCTCTGGTACTTCGCCGGTGACTGCCTGCACTACATGCCTGACGAAGAAATCGCCCTGTACCAGGCCCTGGAAGAACGTCGTTTCGAAGCCGAGCAAAACGACGAGCCTTTCGACTGGAACCAGGAAAAGCAATTGCTGGCGATGTCGGACCAGGACAGCAAGCACTGATTGCGATCCCTCCTGAAAAAGGCCCGCACGGTTAAACCGGCGGGCCTTTTTTTGGCCTTGCCCAAATGTGTTGCCTGGACCGGCCTCATCGCGAGCACGCTCGCTCCCACAGAAAGTCATGATCAACCGCAGCCAGTGTGGGAGCGAGCTTGCTCGCGATGAGGCCCGTCAGAACAACCCGTCACTTTCCGGCAACTCATAGTGCGCCGCGACCTTGCTGGAACGCCCTCCTCCCGCCACCTTGTTCAAGGTCGGCTCCTTCGCCAGGCACTCCACCAGATAATCAATGAACACCCGCAGCTTCGGCGGCAGGTAGCGGGTCGGCGAATGCAGCAACCACAAGCCACCGTGGTACGAAGCGAGGAACGTCCAGTCGGCCAATACCTGCACGATCAACCCCTGTTCCAAGGCGTGACGGGCGGTGAAATACGGCAGGCTACCGATGCCGATGTGCTGCAAGACCGCCCCCAACCGTACCCCCGTGTGATTGGCCGCATAGCGTCCGCGCACGCCTACGGTGACCGACTTGCTGCCTTTCTTGAATTTCCAACGCGCGTCATTGGGCGTTTCGCCCAAGTAAATGCAACTGTGCTCCAGCAAATCGTGGGGATGCGTGGGAACACCGTGTTCCGCCAGGTATTGCGGCGTGGCACAAAGCAGGTGGTCAATGGTCAGCAACTGGCGCCCCACCAGCCCGGCTGATGGTTGATCGGTAATCCGGATAGCCAGGTCCACGTGATCATCGATCAGGTCGACCGGCCGATCCTCCAGGAACAACTCCACATCGACCTTCGGATAACGGCGCAAAAATTCAGGCATGTGTGGATGAATCACGAAACGCCCCACTGCCTTGGGCACGCTGACGCGGATGCGCCCTTCCGCTTCCTGGGTGAACTGGCCGCTGATCTCCATCACTGACCGAGCGGCGGCGACCATCTCCTGGCAGCGCTTGAACACCTCTTCCCCGCCATCGCTCAAACGCAACTTGCGGGTGGTGCGCTGCAGCAATCGGGTCGCCAGGGCTTTCTCCAGGCGAGAAATGCTGCGGCTGATGGCCGACGGCGATGAGCCTGACTGGCGGGCCGCTTCGGAAAAGCTGCCGGTCTCCACGACCTTGACGAAGACCGCCATTTCGGCGAGCAACGGCAACGGTAGATTTGTGCTCATGACGCAACAGTCCTTTGAAATTTGAACGGATTATCACCCTTTTACACGCTACCTATAATCCCGTCACAATTTCTGATGTGGGTATGGACCATGACGCTTCGCCTTTTTTTCCATAGCGATGACCTCAAGGCCAACGTGGAAGTCCTGGACTGCAGCCCCCAGGAAAACGAATTCGCCGTGGTGCTGCGCGCCACCCTGTTCCACCCCCAGGGCGGTGGGCAGCCCTGCGACACCGGATGGATCGACGACGGCCAAGTACTGCGCGTCGTTCAGGACGGGCAACAGATCATTCATTACGTCGACCGCCCAGTAGCCCCGGGCATGGCCACGATCCGCGTGGATGAGCAGCGGCGGCGGCTGAATTCACGCCTGCACTCGGCCGGGCACCTGATCGGCCATTTTGCCGAAAGCCGTGGCTGGAAACCGATCAAGGCCCACCACTGGCCCGGCGAAAGCCGTGTGCAATTCCAGCCAGGGGAAAATCCTCAGGAGCTGGACAGATCAATCATCCAGCAAGGCATCGATGAGTGGATTGCCGAGGATTTGCCTCGCCTGATCGCATTGCGCGAAGGCACGCGAGAAGTCGGTTTCGGTGAGCTGTGCGCCTATGGCTGCGGCGGCACTCACGTACGGTGCCTGCAGGAACTGGGAACAGTCACCATCGCCTCGCTTTCACAAAAGAAAGGCACCTTGTCGGTTCACTACCACGTGGACTGATACCCGCCGTGGCCAGCAGCCTGGCCCGCGGCTCTCAGGCCTACTCGATCCAGACGGATCGGCCCCCGGTCCTTGGCGTCGAGTACCTCGATCAGCGGCGCGTTCTGCTTCCCAGGTAACCCTTCATGTTTCTCCACAACCCACCACGGGAAAGGTCTGCTCCACGAGCCAGACCAGCCTGAGGCACTGCTGATAGCGCTTGCAGGAGAGCACCAGCGCTAAGCCGTAAAAAATATACACCACGGGGTGATCCTGATTTTTTCGTCGCAAGGCGGCCCTGTTTCTCATGTAAATCTGTCACGCAAAAAACACGCAAAAGACAAATTATTGACGGCCACTTGATCACCAATTTTCCTTCCGTCACTTTTTAGTCGTTTTTTTTGTTTGAGGCGTGGCGCTTTGCCATGCTTGAACTACCTTCAAAAAGAAGCGAGAACAAGGCAGGGTCAAATCACCCTTCAGACGACCTGATTGACATCGGTCTCCTTGCTCGAAAACCCGGATATTCCGGTTCCCATAAAGCTTTTTCGTAAGCTGCCTGCCGTTCGGTCAGGCCGGTGTAATGCGCCCGTTTGCTTGTAGCAATGAGGCCTGTGCCCGGACCGCTGAAGGGTTGGATGAAATAGAAGGGGCAGCCCGGGCCTCTCAAGTGATCCGTGGCACTGGTTAAGCCTAAGGATGGCCTCTCTATCGAGGATCACTTCATGACCCAGCGCACCGCCCCCGTTTTAAAACATTTCATTCATGGCCTGTTCTGGATGGGCCTTGGCCTGGATGCGGCTCAGGCCGCTGCGGCAAATTGTTCGCAACTGGACAATCTGCCGGCGACCTTCGAGGTCGGCCAAGGGCTCCAGAGCGAACTGCGTATCCTCGCACCCGTGACGAAATTGGCTGTCGGCGACCCGAAAATTGCCGATGTGCAACCCAGTGGCAGCGATGCCTTCATCCTCACGGGCCTGGCGCCCGGCGCCACCAGCCTGATGGTCTGGACCGACTGTTCGAAAATACCGCGCCAGAGCATGGTCTTTGTCAAAGGCCGGGCCACTGAGGCGCTGACGGGCGCTGCGAGCATGCCTTCCGAAGACCCGATGCTGCTCGCCCAGGTACAGACCGACATCCGTTTCGTTGAAGTCAGCCGGACCAAGCTCAAGGAAGCCTCAACGTCGATTTTCGGCAGCCGTGGCAATTTCCTGTTCGGCTCGCCGAGGACCTTGCCCACCATCGGCGGCGTTGTCCGGCCTTCATTGCCGGTCAATAACGACATGTTCAACCTGTCTTTCGCCACCGGTAAGACCCTGTTGATGATCAACGCCCTGGAAGGCAGCGGTTTTGCCTATACCCTGGCGCGGCCGAGCCTGGTGGCCCTCAGCGGGCAAAGCGCGAGTTTCCTGGCCGGCGGCGAAGTGCCGATTCCGGTACCCAGTGCCGGCAGCGACAATGTGTCCATCGAGTACAAGGAATTCGGTATACGCCTGACCCTGACCCCCACCGTCATTGGCAAGAATCGCATCGCCTTGAAGGTGGCACCGGAAGTCAGTGAGCTGGACTTCACCAACGCGGTGAACATCGCCGGGACATTGGTGCCCGCACTCACCGTGCGCCGTACCGATACCAGCATCGCCCTGGCCGATGGCGAAAGTTTCGTCATCAGCGGCCTGATCAGCACCCGCAACAGCGCCCAGGTGAACAAGTTTCCAGGGCTTGGCGACGTGCCGATTCTCGGTGCGTTCTTTCGTGACAACTCCATCAACCGCGAAGAGCGCGAACTGCTGATGATCGTCACGCCGCACCTGGTCCAACCGTTGGCGGCCGACGCGCAACTGCCGACCTTGCCGGGTGAGCAACTGCGCAATTACGACCCGAATTTCTACCGTATGTACTTCCTCGAACATGGCGAGTTCGACAACCGCAGCGGGCTTTCCCAATGAGCCGGCGCCTGGTGTGCAACGCGTGCGACCTCCAACGGTTCGCCAAGGGGTATTCCATGAAAACAGTGATCGCATTAGCGGCGTCCTTGATGCTTGCCGGTTGTGCCAGCAGCGGCGTGGTGGCTTCACGCACAGCCGATTGCGCCAAGCCCGGAGCCGACCAGGAACTGGCCTTGAACATGGCGGAAGACATGGCCAACGAGGGCCGTCTATACGCCAGTCTGGCGAACCTCGAACGCTTGCCCGAAGACTTGGTCCAGGTCCGCCTGCGCAAGGCTCGGGTACTGCGCCTGATGGGCCGCAACGAGGCCGAACCGTTGTACAAAAGCCTGCTGGGGACATGCCTGGCCGCTGACGGTGAGCATGGCCTGGGTCAATTGGCGGCCGCCAGGAATGACAATTCGGCCGCGACGCAATACCTCGAACGCGCCGCGAAGATGGCCCCGACCGAAGGCAAGATCCGCAATGACCTGGGGGTTGTCTACCTCAATCAGCGACGCATTTCAGAAGCCCGCTTCGAGTTCATGACCGCCATGGAGCTCCAGCAGTCCGACACGCTGGCCGCGCTCAACATGGTGACCCTGCTGATTTACCAGGACAACTGGAAGCAGGCCGCCGAGCTCGCGAACATGGCCAAGCTCAGCCCCCAGCAAGTGGCAGATGCCCAAGCCCGCGCGGAAAAAATCAGGGGTTCGGCCACTCAGGCAGCGACGTCACCCGCCAACCACCTGGCCGAGGTCGTCGATGCTTCAACCGGCGCGGTCAAGTAGAGCGTTACGAGGAGTTCAAGAAATGATGACCAAACAATTGATGATCGTGTGCATGGTGAGCCTGTCCACCGCCGCCTGGGCCATTGAGCCAGGCCCCTCCTCGGCCGCACAGCAAGGCACCGAGAGCTGGATGCAACTGCAGATTCGCGGCGTGGTGGCCTCCACCAACCTGCAAACCGCCTCGGCCGCCGAACGCGAGATGGCCATGCAGCGTTGGCTCAACAGCTTCAACTACCCGATCCCGGAGTTCTTTGACCAGGACTCGGGTGGA
>NZ_JACNDD010000044.1:0-43551 GCF_017351395.1 Pseudomonas sp. FW305-28 | reverse complement strand
GAACGCTATGTTTTTCCGGCCGACACCACTCCACGGTCACTTGCACACCCAAACCTGAAACCGGCCCGAAGCCACCACCGCCATGACCACGGCAACGCTTTGCCCAAAAAAAAGAACACACCCACGCAGCATCTACACACCAGGGGTTCACCATGCACGACACCTTCACTGCAAACCGCTTGGCACTGGCCGTATCGCTGGCCTTGTTCGGGCTGTCGGCCCACGCCGAAGAAAACACCCAGGAGGGTGCCCTCCCCGTTGTCACCGTTACCGCAGAACACCGCAGCGAGGACTTGCAGAAAGCCCCGCTGGCGATTTCCGCGTTCGATGAAAACGCCCTCGAGGACAAGCAGATCAAGAGCATCCGCGACCTTTCCGGGCAGGTTCCGAACCTGACCCTCAGCCGCCAGTCGATCTCCTACAGCGCGCAGACTTACGGGATTCGTGGCATCGGCGAGACCGATCCGATCCAGGAAGCCGCCGTGGCGGTCTACGCCGATGACCTGTACATCCCCCGGGCGATTTCCTCGATGCTCGACTTCAACGACGTCGAGCGCGTCGAGGTCCTGCGTGGCCCCCAAGGCACGCTTTACGGGCGCAACAGCAGCGCCGGCGCGATCCGCGTGATCACCCGCGACCCGACCCAGGAAACCCGTGGTTTCTTCGAGCTTGGCGCCGGCAACTACAACGCCCGGAACGGTCGACTGCTGATCAGCGGCCCACTGGTAGACAACGCCCTGTTCGGCAGCTTTTCGGCGATTCGCCTGACCCGTGACGGCACCGTCTCCAACCCCACCCGCGGCGAGGACGTGAATAACGTCGACCTGCAGTCCTACCGCGGCAAGTTGCGTTTCAACCCCATCGATTCGCCCTGGGATGTGCAACTGACGCTGGCCGGCACTTTCGACCGCGGCGACACCACCAGCTATACCCCCTTCGATGCCGATGGCCACTTCGACAAGTTCAAGAGCTACAGCAGCCTCAATCCGAAGAACCGCCTCGATCAGGGCAGCTCGGTGCTGCGGGCGATCTACACCCTCGACGATCATCTGAGTTTCAAATCGGTGACCGCCTACTCAGCCTTCAACCAACCGGTGGACTATGACAATTCCGGGCAGGCGGCCCTCATTCAGAACAGCCTGATCACCTACAAACAGGACTATGCCACCCAGGAGTTCCAGCTCAACGGCGACTACGACGCTTTCAGCTTCAGCACCGGCCTGTACCTGTACCGGGAAAAATTCGATGCCGAGCGAGACAGCCTGACTTACTCGATTGCGCGCAACCGAGTGATCGGCCAGGGTCAATACAGCACGACCGATACCGAAAGTTATGCGTTGTATGGCCAGGGCAGTTACAAAGTCACGCAACAACTGTCGCTGATCGCCGGCCTACGGTTCACCCGCGAACACAAGAACTTCGACTACACCAACTACGTGGTCAACACCGACCGGCAGATCACCGGCACCAATTTCAGCGCCAACTCAAGCAAATCCTGGCAATCCACCAGCCCGAAACTCGGCTTCGAATACGCCTGGACGCCACACCTCAACCAGTACGCCTACGTCGCCAAAGGCTTCAAGGCCGGCGGCTACGACAACCGCGCGCCGACCCAGGCCGCCGCCGAGCAAGCATTCTCTCCCGAAGACGTGACCACCTGGGAAACCGGCTTCAAGGGCGACTTCTTCGACCGTCGCCTGCGCGCCAACCTCGCGCTGTTCTACAACGACTACAAGGACCTGCAAACCAACGCTTATGACCCGGCCCTGGGCGTCAGCCTGCGGACCAACGTGGGCCAGGCCCACACCTACGGCGTCGAATTGGAAACCCTCAGCGCGCTGACCAACGACCTGCAACTGACGTTCAACCTTGGCTACCTGCAAAGCCAATACGACGACTTCGAAAACGCCAGCGGCGCCGGGATCGATGCCAACGGCAAGCAACTGGTGTACTCGCCGCGCTGGAACACCAGTGTCGGCCTCAACTACACCATCCCGGCGGGTTTGCCCGGCACCTGGTTGGCTGGCACCGATGCGCAGTTCCAGACCAAGTCCTATGCCAATGCGCTGAACGACGACGTCCAGGAAATCCCCCAGCAGACCTTCTGGAACGCCAACACCCGCTACATCTCCGGCGACGGGCACTGGACGACCACACTGTCGGTGAAAAACCTGCTCGACCGCGCCTACCCGCAAGCGGTCGGTTATGTGCCCGCAAGCGGTGCTCGCTACTACTCCGTCAACGATCCGCGAACCCTTTTGTTGTCGGTGCGCTACGACCTCTGAGGCCCGGCGCAATGGGGCAGCAGCGGCCGTTTTGACGAGTGCAAAGACGCCTAAGCTAATGCACAAAAAGTATTTATAAATTGGTTTTTATAACCATAGGATTCCGTGGTGTTCATCCACCCCTTAGTCAATATCGAGCATGCCATGTCAAGACTCATCAACCATCCCCGGGCGATATTGCATCACCCCGCTCTGACCGGCCTGGTCGTTGCACTGGTCCTCTCCACTCTTGCGCTCCCGGCCCAGGCTCGGGAAACCCTGCGCATCGGTTACCAGAAATCATCGACCCTGATTACGCTGCTGAAAACCCAAGGCAAACTGGACAAGGCGCTCGCCCAGGCAGACATCGAAGTGAGCTGGCACGAGTTCCCCAGCGGCCTGCCACTGCTGGAAGCATTGAATGTCGGTAATGTCGACGTCAGTGCCGACGTGGCCGATACCGTGCCGATATTCGCTCAGGCCGCGCAGGCCAAGCTGACTTACTTCGCACAGGAAGCCCCCTCGCCCTCGGCCCAGGCCATTGTCGTGGCCAAGGATTCCCCCTTGCAGCAACTGGCGGATCTGAAAGGCAAGAAAGTCGCTGTCACCAAGGCGGCGGGCGCCCACTACCTGTTGATCGCGGCCCTGAACAAGGCAGGCCTGAAGTTCTCGGACATCCAACCAGCCTACCTGTCCCCCGCGGATGGCCGGGCGGCATTCGAGAATCATAAAGTCGATGCCTGGGTCACATGGGAACCGTTCCTCAGCGGTGTGCAGCGGCAGCTACCAACGCGAACCCTGGCTGACGGCAGCGGGCTGGCCAGCTACAAGCGTTATTACCTGACCAGCACCCCCTACGCCAAGGCGCACCCTGAAGTGCTGAAGGTGGTATACGAGCAACTGCAGGACGCTGGCAACTGGATCAAGAACCATCCCCGCGACGCGGCGCAGGTCCTGGGCCCGTTGTGGGGCAATCTCGATGTGGAGACGGTCGAAGCGGCCAACGCCCACCGCAGTTACCAGGTACAACCGGTAAAAGCCGACCAACTGGATGAACAGCAGAAAATCGCCGATGCCTTTTTCGCCGCCGGGCTGTTGCCCAAGTCGGTGGATGCCCGCGATGTGGGAATCTGGGCACCTTGACACGGTGCCAGACCACGCCTTTTGAAAGAAGAACTCGATAACCGGTCTACTTCCCTCCGGTCACATCCAGGAAGGTACCCGTCACAAACGAAGCCTGCGGCCCCGCCAACCAGAGAATGGCCCGCGCCACCTCCTCCGGCTGGCCGCCACGGCCCATGGGGATCGTCTCCTTCACCCGGTCGACTCTGCCCGCCTCTCCCCCACTCGCATGCATCTGGGTATAGATATGCCCGGGTCGAACGCAGTTGACACGAATGCCCTCCCGGGCCACTTCCTTGGCATAACCGGTCGTGAACGTTTCAACCGCCCCCTTGGACGCTGCGTAGTCCACGTATTCATTCGGGCTACCGAGGCGGGCTGACGCCGAAGAGATATTGATGACCGCACCGCCACGCCCGCCATAACGGTAGGCCATGCGCCGGGTCGCATGTTGCGCGCAGAGCATCGGGCCCAAGGTGTTGACCGCAAAGATTCGCTGCATGCGCTCGAAGCCAAGATCCTCCAAGCGAGATTGGCGGGCCAATATCGAAGCGTTGTTGACCAGCACATCGATTCGTCCGAAGCGCAGGTCGAGGGTGGCGAAGAGTTCGGCGACCTGTGCTGGGTCGGCGTTATCGGCACGCACCGCCAAGGCACGGGCCCCCTTGGCCTCGACTTGCGCTGTCACCGACAACGCCGACGCCTCATCGGCGATATAGGTCAGCACGACGTCGTAACCTTGCTCAGCGGCCAGCAGGGCGGTCGCCGCCCCGATCCCGCGCCCGCCTCCGGTGATCAGGATCACGGGTTTTTGCGAACGGTCATTCATGGTCAATCCTCACAGCCCAATGAAAAAAGCAGCGTCAGCCGATCACCAGCGTACCGAGGGCAATGACGGCGCAGGCCAACAGCTTGCGCAAGGTCAATGCTTCGCCAAGAAATGCGTACCCGATCAAAGCGGCGAACATGACACTGGTTTCGCGCAGGGCGGACACCGCCCCCATCGGGGCATGGGCCATGGCATAGATCACGACGCCGTAGGCCAGCAATGAAACCAGCCCGCCAGCGAAGGCCACGGTGATACCTGGTCGCAAGGCAAAGAGGCTCCTGGCATCTCGCAGTCCGATATAAACCAGGGGCATCATCACGCCCCACAACAGGCACATCCAGGCGGTGTAGGCTATTGGCGCCCCGGAGAGGCGAACACCTATGCCATCGACAACGCTGTAGGCGGCAATGAAAAAACCAGTCCCCAGTGCATAGGGCAAGTCAGGCAACGTCCGCCGGCGCCCGGTATAAGCCAGCGAGAGGATTCCGGTCGACACCAACGCAATACCCAGCAGTCCACTCGGCGCCACGCGCTCGTCCGCGAACAGCGAAGCGGCCAGGACAATCAGGATCGGGGATACACCACGGGCGATTGGATAGGTCTGGCCCAGGTCGCCGGACTTGTAACTGCGCACCAGGAACAGGTTGTAACCCACGTGCAATACCGCGGAGAGTCCGACGCAAAACCAGCTGGCACGGGCGGGCGGTGCCAGCAGCACCGCCACGATGACGCTCGCCAAGGCTATCGCTATGCACATGATGGTCATGGACCACAAACGGTCGGCTCCCCCACGCAGCATGGCATTCCAACTGGCGTGTAGCAGCGCGGCGAACAGGACGAGGCAGATGATGTGTAAGGGCATGCATCATCCTAGACCGATCGAGTCGCGCTAAAAAAGCAAAGTCTCTTCATCCCGGCATGAGGAAAACCTCATGTATAAGCGTGCTGAGCGTCCAGGGCCTGGGTAACCAGCCAACGACGAAAGCCGGTGATATGAGGCTGAGTCTCGATCCCTTTGGGGCATACGAAGTAATACGCCAGGGGCGACGCGCACGGCAGTTCGAAAATCCTTTCAAGACGGCCGTCATTGAGCTCGGCTTCGACATGCCCGCTGCGTGCCAGCGCGATACCGTGTCCCAAGAGCGCCGCCTCGATGGTCATATTGGTATCTGCGTAGCGAATGCTTTCCTTCAAGGTCGTGACCTCGACGCCCACCTGGGCAAACCACTGCTCCCATTTCGGCACCAACGCTGCGCCATCGCGCGTAAGCAGTGGATAGCGCAGCAATTCGGCGGCCGTTTGAGGCGTACCAAAGCGGGCAAGCAACGCTGGGCTGGCGACTGGGAAAATCTGCTCGCGGAACAGGAATTCTGAAAACAGCGAAGGGAAATGCCCGTTGCCCAGGCGGATAGCCACGTCCGGGTCTGTCGTCGAGAAGTTGATGGGGCTATCGGTGCTGTCCAGGGTAAGCAGGATTTCCGGATGCGCTTGCGCCAAATCAGGAAGCCTGGGCAGCAACCACTTCAAGGCGAAAGAATAGGTCGTGCTCACGCTCAGCCGCTGCCGCCCGTTTTGCTCGCGCAAATCGGCCAGGGTGGCCTCGAGCTTCATGAAAAACTCCCGCACGATGGGCGCAAGCGCTGCGCCTGCCGAGGTCAGGTGCAGCGAGTTACCGCGATGAAACAGTTGCAATCCCCAGAGCTGTTCCAAATGTTTGAGCTGGTGGCTCACTGCGCTCTGTGTGACATGCAACTCCTCTGCTGCCGCGGTGAACGTGGCGTGCCGCGTAGCGGCTTCAAAGGCGCGCAGGCTCGAAGAAGGAGGAAGGTTTCGCATGATGTTCCCTTCTATGAGTAAACGCTCATGCTAGCGCCTTTGCCTCTGTCGTTGTAGGCAAGCTGTGCAACGACGGGCTTGCTGGCGCGGGGTCAGCTTGTAGTGATGGTGGATGTACCGACGCTATCGCGAGCAAGCTCGGCTCCCACAGGGGTTCCCGGGTGTTCATGGACCCCGCGTTTACCCTCCCCCGGCACGCGGGTGACGCCAAGTTATTGGCATAAAAATCGATGAAATAAAAATATATTAATACAGCGACAATTTCCCGACGCACGGTACCAACGTGCCATTGCTGGCGATTTAAATCGAAGCTCATTATCCGAAGGCAACCCCGCTAAACGTTTAGGCCAGCCGACCTGGACTACAGGATGTGTTCACTCGCATCGCGCAAGGGAGCAATACGGAGATGATGACTGTTTATTTTGTTGTGATGACGATCTGCAGTGGCATCGAGGGTTGTGTCGAGGAGCGAAAACCAGGGCCTACCTTCGCGACCAGGGCAATGTGCATGGAGACGGCCCGGGTCATGGCGCCGCGCAAAGGTGTGAAGTTCAAATGTCGCAGCGAGCGTACGGTGGTGGTCGAGACGTCGCCGATAGAAGGTTACGGCAAAATCGTCTCCACCAAGAGCACAGTCCAGCCTTAGCACTACGTTTTTTTCGCCAACAACAGAGGTTCATCGGCCGCTCGGCACCGGGAGGCTGACTGGCGAATATCGTCAAGATGAAAAGAGACCGCGGCGCGATGAAATTGACTGCACACAGGACTATGCTACGGTGCCATCCGCCCGGCTGGCCTGGTTTGCAAGGAATGCGTCATGGAGTTCGTGGTTCATAGCTATTGCCTGAAAGGCGCACGCCAAGAGCCTTTGCTGCCCCCTGTCACCCTGACACCGACTGCGTCGACCTTGACGGTCGCCGAGCTCATTCGCCTGACCGTAGCCGAACAGATCGCCGCGCTGTCGGTCCAGCACTGGCTGGAACAGCTGTCAGTGCGTGAAGTGCTCGACCGCCAATACCTGAGCGAACGGGACATTCTTCGGCAAGCCAGTGAAGGCGCGGTGGTCATGCCCCAGGCCTGCGCGCCTGCAGACCTGGATGTCGACGTTGAGGTCGAACGAGCCTTGAGGGGTTTTGAAAGCCGTGCGTTCCGCGTCCTGCACAACGGCGTCATGCTGCAAAGGCTCGATGAGACAATCGAGCTGAGTCCCCCTTCCACCCTCGCGTTTATTCGCTTGGTGCCGCTGCTTGGCGGTTGATCCTCGTCACTCACTTCTTCGGACAACATCATGCCGTCACGCCGTCCTGTGCCTGAACAAGCCACACGCCTCGCAGCACTGCGAGCATTCTGTGATAGAGCGCTGGATGACTATCCCGAGCTCAGCCACCATGACGAATTCGAGCCCGACTTCTGGGACGGCATCGACTTCCTGCGCCTGGCCGATGACTGGGTCAGGCAGCATCCCGAGGATGGACCCAAGGCACTGGCCGATGGTTTTGTGTTCCCGACCGTTTGGGACGATCTGGAGGACCGCCGCGATCAACAGCGCTACGGTCTGCAATATCGACTCTGCGATGCCTGGGTCAAGGCTCACCCAGATGCCTATGCGCTGGAGCAGATCTGCGCGCGACTGCGGCACATGCTGCAATTTGCCTTCGAGGACAGTGACTATCCACTGCCCACTGACGAAGATGGCCCTGCCTATTACCGAAGAAGTCCGGACCAGGCCTGGGCCTTCCCCGATGTTCAGGCCTGCATCCAGCGCCTGAGCGATTACCCGTCCACCCCGGCCTGGCAGACCTTCGCCGAATGGTTGCTGGACGGCAGCTGGAACCGCGAGCAGCCCCCTTCGACGCCGGGCGGTGAACAAAGGAAAATCGCCGATGCATACATCTACGGGCACAAGGAAATCAGGCGCATCGCCCTGGGCCTGATGGAAGCGGGTCGCCTCGATTACCCGCGCTTCGTCCGGGCGGCCAATACCTGGGGCCGCGCCATGATGTTCTACTCAGACGACAGCGG
This sequence comes from Pseudomonas sp. FW305-28, assembly GCF_017351395.1. Lineage (NCBI taxonomy): Bacteria > Pseudomonadati > Pseudomonadota > Gammaproteobacteria > Pseudomonadales > Pseudomonadaceae > Pseudomonas > Pseudomonas sp. FW305-28. The sequence continues at coordinate 35,478 of NZ_JACNDD010000044.1, read as the reverse complement.
ACTGGACAGCGACGATGTGGACCTGAACCGGTACGTCGATGAAGATTTCGACGAAGACGACTCAAACGACGATGACCCGCAAGACAGCGATAATGAGTCATCTCAGCCTGACGACGCCCCCACCGAAGTGCCCTCGGAACTGGCGAACTTCACCGTTCGTTACGTCGAGGACGCCCTGGCTGGATTGCCCGATGACGCCGAGAGGCTGGCTGACACCTTCCGCTCGGTCGAGGTGTATCAGACCCGCTGGTTGCTGCAGGCCTTGGCGGTCATCGAACGACTGGGCATGACGCCGGACGACTTTGACAGCTTCGGCGATACGGCCGCGGTGCTCCAATGCTTCCTGCTGCTTCAGGATTTGCCCAAAGACCAATCGGCAGCGCTGCTCGCGGCGTTGTCCGGCTTTTCAAGAAATACCCTGCTGACCGCCCTGCCCTACGCCGGACAAGCCAGCCGGGTGGTGCTCGATGCGCTCGGCTGGAGCGATCTGCACGCTTTCCAGCGTGAATACCTGAACATTGCCCTGGCACCTCGATCCGGCTGGGGCACCGACCTGCCCAATACGCTGGATGAAACCGTGGGTGTGGTGGACCGCTACCTGCTGGACAAGGCGCTGGCCGAGACCGACCCAGACCACCTGCGCGAGTACCTCGCGGCGCTCGAACCCTCGCATTGGGCATTTCCCGAGACCCGTGTGCTGCTCGACGCCTACCAGGGCATCGGTCGAGCGGCGCTGGAAAAGAAGTTGACCCGCCATGCACAGGCGGCCATGCGCATCTATGGTGTACTGCCCGTCAAGGATGCGGACGACGTACGCCAACGCTATCTGACACTCAAGAAACTGCACAAAGAGGTGCGCAAGTACGGCGCTGAACGCCAGGCCAACTCCCACGCAGCGGTGCACGCAGGCCTGGAAAACCTGGCGCGTGTCGCCGGCTACCCCTCGGCGATTCGCCTGGAATGGGCCATGGAATCGGAGATCGCCGAGTCCGCCCTGACCGCCGCCACCATCGATGGCTATGACGTCACCCTCGTCATCGACGGTTTGTCACCCACGTTGCACATCTGCAAGGCCGCAAAGACGCTCAAGACCGCACCGCCAGCGATTCGCAAGAACGCAGACTTCATCGCCCTCAAAACGCAGCAGACCCAGCTCAAGGAGCAGATCGGCCGCTTCTGCCGCACCCTGGAAGCGATGATGAGCAGCGGCGAAACCCTGGCCCTGGACGACCTGAAGCCGCTGTTGAAAATGCCCGCCGTTCGCCTGCTGCTGGAACAACTGATCGTGCAGGCCGACGAGGCTGCGCTGGGCTGGCTCGATGTCGCAACGCTGACGGTGACGGACCTAGAAGGCCGCCAACACGTCGCTGAAAAGACCCTGCGTATCGCTCACCCTTTTCATCTGTTCACGGCAGGGCAACTGTCGGCCTGGCAGAAAGACGTGGTGACCCATCGCCGCGTGCAGCCGTTCAAACAGGCCTTTCGCGAGTTGTACCTGCTCACACCGGCCGAGCGAGACACCGGCCTGTGGTCCAACCGCTTTGCCGGCCACCGCCTGAAAGCCAAAGTCGCCGCCCGGTTGCTACAGGTCCGCAACTGGTCGACCTCCAGCGTCGAGGACATCTATTACGAGAGCAAAGAGCACGGCATTTATGCCTTGTTCAACTTTCTGGATACCGGTCATTACCTCTCGGAAACAGAACACTTTACCTTCGACACGATTGCGTTCCACCGCGACCACAAAGCCATCCCCCTTGAGCAAGTACCGCCGCTGCTGTTCTCGGAAGTCATGCGTGACGCCGACCTGCTGGTCTCCGTGGCCCACGCCGCAGACGACTACAGCACCAGCCACGAAACCGTGCAACGACGCGCCGAACTGGTCGGCGAGCTGATTCAAGGGCTAGGGCTGCGAAACGTTAAATGCGAAGGGCATTTTCTGCACATTACCGGTCAGCGTGCGAACTACCGCATTCATCTGGGCAGCGCCGCCATCCATATCGAACCCGGCAATTACCTGTGCATCGTGCCCGCAGGCAGCCACGTCACGGACTTCTACCTGCCGTTCGCCGACACCGACAAGAAAATGGCCGAGGTGCTGAGCAAGATGTTTCTGTTGCTGGATGACATGAACATCACCGATAGCCTGATCCTGGAGCAAATACAGCGCGGCGGCTGATGGTCAAGAAAATCGAATGACGTCATGCAAGCATTGAAAACACACTCACCCGGCTCAGAGCCTGGCTTTCGCCAGATCCGCAATCAGAAAATCCCTGAATGCACAAACCGCTGCCGGTAGATTGCGTCCAGCCATGCTTTGCAGTTCGATGCGCCGCGCATGCATGCCTTCATCGAGGATCGGCAAGCATTGCAGTGCCTTGTCCGCCACCTGCTTGTGCAAGGTCATTTCGCTGGCCAGGCTGATACCCCCCTCTTCGCGAACGAAGCTATAGAGCGAGGCAACGTAATTAGTGGTCAACACCGGGTCGAACAACAAGCCCTGTACACCGCAACAGATGTCGAACAGTTGCCGTATCGTGGTGTCGGCCTTGGGTAACGCAATGGGCCAGGGTTGCAACTCAGCGAGGCTGACCGCTTCACGTCCGGCCAAAGGATGAGCGTTGGAGACCACGGCAAAAATCGCCCCGCTCAGGACATGTTCGACCTTGATTTCCTTTTGCGGCGTCAGGCTGAAGGTCATCGCCAGATCGGCTTCGCCGGAACGAACCTTCTCGGTCGCTTCGGCAGGCGCACAGACCTCCAACGTGAAATGAATGCCCTGATACTCACGCCGGAACGCGCTGATGGTCCTGGGCATGTACTCCAGCGCAAAGCCTTCCGAGCAGGCCACATGCACATGACCTCGTTGCAAGCCATGCAGCTCGGTAATTTCCAGCACCACCTGCTCGGCCTCAAGCTGCGACTTGCGCGCATAAGCCGCCAGTCGTACCCCCGCCTCGCTCAGCACCATGCCCCGGGCACGACGCTCGAACAGGCTGGCATCCAGGGCCAATTCAAGCTTGGCAATCTGCCGGCTCACCGCTGACGCCGCGACGTTCAGCCGTACCGAGGCTTCGCTGATCGATCCGCATCGCGCCACTTCAAGAAAATAGCGCAGTGCCGTGGACTGCACACCATACAGCTGCATCGGCGCCCCCAAGGTTTGCCTTTTCGGCAAAGGAAGTATCGAAATATTATTCTTGTGGCATTGATAGCCTTTCCCTACATTCGTGTCCAGATCAAAAAAAACATGACCTGGTCTTTTTACCCTCCTTTCCGCGTTTGCGATTCGCTGCCCTTTGATTCAACCACTCTCGCCAACGGAGACGACGGCATGGGCATCAAAGGTTTCGCCTGCACTATCGCGCTGATGGGCCTCATCAGCAGTTTTCCGGCTCATGCCGGTAAAGCCAACGACACCCTGGTTTACGCTTCCGACAGCGAGCCTGAAAACATCAGCCCCTATCACAACGATCTACGCGAAGGCGTGATTCTCGGCCGGCTGATCTGGGACAACCTGATCTACCGCGATCCCAACAGCGGCGAATACCAGCCCATGTTGGCCACCCGCTGGACACAGGTCGATGACACCACCATCGACTTCGAGCTGCGCAAAGGCGTCAAATTTCACAACGGCGATAGCTTCACCGCCGACGACGTGGTGTTCACCCTCAACTACGTGGTGTCGCCCGAAGCGAAAGTCGTGACCGTGCAAAACGTGGACTGGATCAAGAGCGCCGAAAAAACCGGTGACTACAGCGTCCGCCTGCATTTGAAGAAGCCCTTCCCTCCGGCACTGGAATACCTGTCCAACGCCGTTCCGATGTTCCCCAAGCAGTATTTCGAAAAGGTCGGCCTGGCCGAATTCAGCCGCAAGCCAATCGGTACCGGACCCTATAAAGCCGTGTCGGTGGTGGCTGGCGAAGGCGTGACCATGGAGATCAACAAGGACTACTTCCCGGACAGCCCGCAAGGCAAGCCCCATATCGGCCACCTCAAGTTCCGGGTGATCCCGGATGCCGAAACCCGCCTGGCCGAGTTGATGACCGATGGTGTCGACTGGACCTGGCGTGTGACCTCGGATCAGGCAGTCGATCTCAAAGGTATGTCGAACCTGACCGTGACCAGCGGCGAAACCATGCGCATCGGCTTCCTGATTCTTGATGCTCGAGGCACCTCCACTGAAAACTCGCCGATGAAAAACCTCAAGGTGCGTCAGGCCATCAACCATGCGATCAACCGCAATGCGCTGGCCACGCAATTGGTGGGGGGCGAAGCCAAACCCCTGCAGGTTGCCTGCTATCCAGGCCAGTTCGGCTGCGATACCACCGCGGCCACGGTCTACGACTACGACCCGGCCAAGGCCAAGGCGCTGCTCGCCGAAGCCGGTTACCCCAATGGCTTCGAGACCGAAATCTTCGCTTATCGCGACCGTGATTACGTCGAAGCCATCATCGGCAACCTGCGCGCCGTGGGCATCAACGCCAAGCTGCGCTTCTTGAAGTACGCCGCCCTGCGCGATCAGCAACGTGGCGGCAAGGTGCCCATGTCGTTTCAGGCCTGGGGCTCGTTCTCGATCCTCGACACCTCGGCGTCGGCCGGCACCTGGTTCAAGGGCAACCCGGACGACAACATCAAGGATCCGCAAGTCCAGGGCTGGCTGCAGACCGCTGACAACGCCCTCGACCCGCAATTGCGCAAGGACAACTACCGCAAGGCGTTGCAGCGCATCAGCGAACAGGCGTACTGGGCGCCGCTGTTCAACTACTCGATGAACTACGCCTACACCTCCGAACTGGCGTTCACGTCATACCCGGACGAGCTGCCGCGTTTCGTTCAGTCCAGCTGGAAGTGATCCGCAACCGAGCGGATTGATCGAGAGGTGCCGTGGCTTGCGGACCAACCGCACCACGGACACCTCCTCACACACGCCATCCATTGGATATGAGGAAGCTCGCCATGCTTGGATTCCTTCTGCGCCGGCTGGGCATCGCTATATGCGTCGCCATTACCGTGTCGGTGATCAGCTTTTCCCTGTTGCACCTGTCCGGCGACCTGGCCACGGCCATTGGCGGACCGGAAGCCACCAGCGAACAGATCGAACAGATTCGCGTGCAATACGGTTTGAACAAACCGCTACCGACCCAGTACTTCAACTGGCTGGGCGATCTGCTGCGGCTGGACTTGGGCAACTCGTTTTTCTTCCAGGAATCGGTCTACAACCTCGTCGCCAGCCGCTTGCCGATCACCCTCGGGTTAGGAGCCATGGCGCTGGGCATCGCCTTGCTGGTGGCGATTCCACTGGGAGTGCTGGCCGCGGTCAAGCGCGACACCTGGGTCGACCGACTGGCCTTGAGCATCGCGGTACTGGGCCAGGCCATGCCCAGTTTCTGGTTTGCGTTGATGTTGATCGTGGTGTTCGCCGTGACGCTCAAGTGGCTGCCGGTGTCCGGCAATTCGACCCTGCTGCACTTCGTCATGCCGGCCATTGCCTTGGGCTACTACGCAACGCCGGCAATCATGCGCCTGACCCGTGCAGGCATGCTTGATGTGCTCAGTTCCGACTACATCCGCACCGCCCGCGCCAAGGGCCTGCGCCCTGCCCGCGTGTTGTTCAAGCACGCTCTGCGCAACGCCCTGATTCCGGTCGTCGCGCTGGCAGCGGTGGAGTTCGGCTTCATGCTCGGCGGTTCGGTGGTGATCGAAACCGTGTTCTCCCTGCAAGGCATCGGACAACTCGCCTGGGACGCCATCGCCCGTGATGACTTTCCGGTGGTACAGGCCGTGGTCCTGCTGATTGCGGTGATCTACATCATCCTCACCTTGCTGGCCGATGTGCTCAACGCACTGCTCGACCCGCGCATTCGCGTGCGCTAGGAGGCTTACATGAGCACCCCCACTACCCTCGCAATCAATGACTACCTGCCACCCCCCAGCAGCCTGAGCCGAATGCTTGGCAAGAGCTTTCGCCATCGTGGTTTCGCCATTGGCACGGTGTTGTTGCTGATCATCTTCACCGGCGCACTCTTCGCCCCGTGGCTGGCGCCTCATGACCCTTATGCGCAAGACGTGATGCTGCGCATGAAACCGCCGGCATGGATGGCCAACGGCACGTGGGAATACGTGCTGGGAACCGACAAGCTGGGCCGTGATTACCTGTCACGACTGCTCTACGGCGCACGTATCTCACTGTTCATCGGCATTGCGGCGGCGTTGATTTCCGGCTTTATCGGCACTGTGATGGGGCTGTTGGCGGGTTACTACGGCGGCAAGGTCGATGCGTTCATCAGCTACCTGATCACCACTCGGCTGGCGATGCCAGTCGTGATGGTCGCGCTGGCCTCGGCCTCGTTGATGGGCGGTTCGCTGAAAGTAGTGATCGTGCTGCTGGGTTGCCTGTTATGGGATCGCTTCGCGGTGGTGGTCAGGGCTTCGGTGCAACAGATTCGCGATGCTGAATATGTGGCGTCGGCCCAGGCGCTGGGCTGCTCGACCCTGCGCATTCTGGTCAGTGAGATCCTGCCCAATCTGGTCGGCGCACTGATCGTCGTCGCGACGCTGGAAATGGCCCACGCGATCCTGCTGGAGTCGGCCCTGTCATTCCTTGGGGTTGGCGTGCAGCCGCCGACGCCGTCCTGGGGCTTGATGATCGCCGAAGGCAAACCCTACATGTTCTTTTCCCCGTGGGTCATCGCCATTCCTGGCGTCGCCCTGATGATTCTGGTGCTGGGCATCAACCTGGTCGGCGATGGCCTGCGCGATCTGATCCTGCCCGACGGCCGCAACTGATAGACGGCTTTACTAATAGAGGGTACCGAACATGGCACTACTCCATGTTGAAAACCTGCGCGTGGACATCCCCATGGGCAACAGCCCGACGCCGGATGACATGCTGCATGCCGTGCGCGGTCTGAGCTTTGAAGTCGAACGCGGTGAAATGTTGTGCATCGTCGGCGAATCGGGCTGCGGTAAATCCTTGACGTCGCTGGCGCTGATGGACCTGTTGCCACGCAAGGCCAAACGCACCGCGTCCCGGCTGACACTGGACGGAATCGACATGATCGGCCAGAGCGAACGGCACATGTGCGACCTGCGCGGAAACCGTCTGGCGATGATCTTCCAGGAACCGATGACCTCGCTGAACCCGGCCTACAGCATTGGCGATCAGCTCAGCGAAGTGCTGACCCAGCATCGCAAGGTGTCGCGCAAGGATGCCCTGGTTCGCGCCGGGCGGATGCTGGAGAAAGTCGGTATCAGCAATGCCACCGAGCGCTTGCGTCAGTATCCGCATCAACTGTCTGGCGGTTTGCGCCAGCGGGTGATCATCGCCATGGCGTTGATGTGCGAACCGGACCTGATCATCGCCGATGAGCCAACCACGGCCCTGGACGTGACCATCCAGGCGCAGATCCTGCGCTTGATCCGCGACATTCAGAAAGAGCTCGGCCTGGCGGTGATTTTCATCACCCACGACCTTGGGCTGGTGGCACGGATCGCCGATCGGGTCGCGGTGATGTATGCCGGGGAAATCGTCGAAACCGCCCCTGCCCTGCAACTGTTCGAGAACCCGCAGCATCCGTACACCCGTGGTCTGCTGGCCAGTATTCCAATCCCTGGCCGGACCAAACCGGGCGAGGCCCTGGGTTCGATTCCAGGCCTGGTGCCAAGCCTGGTAGGCGAACAGCAAGGTTGCGCGTTCCGCAATCGTTGCGCTCAGGCGATAGCGCCCTGTGCGCAAGACATCCCCGAAGTCGAGCAGGACGGACACATGGCGCGCTGCCTGTTCGCCGCACCGGCTCCGGCACCGATTCGCCTTCTGGAGCGCGCAAGGTCATGAAAAGAGACATCACGTTGGAGCTGTGTGACATCCGTCGCGAGTTTCGGATCAACAAGGGCTTTTTCAAACCCGCCGCCATCCTGAAAGCCGTGGATGGTGTTTCCCTGCGCCTGATGCGTGGCGAGACCCTCGGCCTGGTGGGTGAGTCCGGTTGCGGAAAAAGTACCCTGGCAAAGCTACTGCTCGGTCTGTTGGCGCCTACCAGCGGCGATGTGCTGGTCAATGGCAAACATCTGGCGGCGACAGATCGCAAGGAAATGGCCCGGCACATCCAGCCGATATTCCAGGATCCATATTCCTCGCTGAACCCACGCAAGACACTGCGGGAAATCATTACCCTGCCGCTGATCGTGCATGACATCGGCAGCCCCGCCGAGCGACGCAAGAAGACCGAAGCGATGCTCGATGTGGTCGGCCTGCCCAAACGAGTCATCGACAGCTATCCGAGCCAATTGTCCGGCGGCCAGCGGCAACGGGTGGCCATTGCCCGGGCGTTGATCATGCGCCCTGACGTGTTGATCTGCGACGAACCCACCTCGGCGCTGGACGTGTCGGTGCAGGCGCAGATTCTCAACCTGCTGCAAGACCTCAAGCGCGAATTCGGCCTGACCTATCTGCTGATCAGCCACAACCTGGCGGTCATCGAACACCTCGCCGACCGGGTCGCGGTGATGTACCTGGGGCGCATCGTCGAAGAACGGACTCGCGAATCGTTGTTCGCTGAACCCGGCCACCCGTATACCCGCGCCTTGCTGGATTCGGTGCTCACGCCCGATCCGCGCCTGGGCATTCCCGAAATCGGCCTGCACGGCACCTTTCCCAATCCGATGTCACCACCGTCCGGCTGCGCTTTCCACCCGCGCTGCCCGAGCTGCTTCGCCCCCTGCAAAACGGCCTACCCGGCCAATGATCCGATTATCGGCGGCAACGTGCGTTGCCACCTTCACGACAGTCCCGCCCAAACACTGGAGCTTGTCCACTCATGAGTCGTTCACTTGCCATCAGCAACACCACAGCGCAATTTGACAACGGCGCATTTTTCAATCTGCTCGAACGCAGCGTCGCCTTGCACACCGAAAGCCAGGCAACGGACAGCCAGCCCGAGTTGTTTCGCTACCTCCATGACTTCATCACCCCGCATGTCGAGGCGATGGGCTTCAGCGTCAAGATCTATGACAACCCGGTGGCAGAGCGCGGTCCTTTCATGATCGCCACCCGCATCGAGCATCCGGAACTGCCGACCGTGCTCAGCTACGGCCACGGTGACGTGGTGCGCGGCTATGAAGCCCAATGGCGTGAAGGCCTGTCGCCGTGGCAAGTCATTGCCGAGGGCGATCGCTGGTACGGCCGCGGCACGGCGGATAACAAAGGCCAGCACCTGATCAACCTGACCGCGCTGGAGCAAACGCTCAAGGCTCGCGATGGCAAGCTGGGGTTCAACGTCAAGCTGCTGCTGGAAATGGGCGAAGAAGAAGGCTCGCCGGGCTTGAACGCGTTCTGTGCCGCCCACAGTGAAGAACTCGCGGCGGATATTTTCATCGCCTCGGACGGCCCACGCCTGGCGGCATCGCGACCGACGATTTTTCTCGGCTCACGGGGGGTGTTCAACTTCGAGCTGGTGGTCAATCTGCGCGAAGGCGCCCATCACTCTGGCAACTGGGGCGGGTTGCTGGCCAACCCCGGGATCATTCTGGCCAATGCCATCGCGAGCATGGTCGATGAGCATGGCCGGGTGAAAGTGGCGGGCCTGATGCCTGAGACACTGCCTGAACCGGTTCGCCAGGCACTGGCCGATATTGAGGTGGGTGGCGGACCGGACGATCCGGAAATCGACGCCAACTGGGGTAACCCCGAGCTCTCCCTGAGCGAAAAGGTGTTCGGCTGGAACACCCTCGACGTCATCGCCTTCAAGACCGGCAACCCGGACGCCCCCGTGCATGCGATCCCCGGCAAGGCCAATGCCCACTGCCATATCCGTTTCGTGGTGAACAGCGACTACACGACCTTTATCCCGGCGGTGCGTGCCCACCTGGATGCTCATGGTTTCAGCAATGTCGAGGTCAAGCAAAGCCACGTCGAGGTGATGCATGCCACTCGGCTGGACCCGCAAAGCCCGTGGGTCAATTGGGCGCTCGGCTCCTTGGCCCAGACCACCGGCAAAAAACCCGCGCTGCTGCCAAACCTCGGTGGCTCGCTGCCCAACGATGTGTTCGCCGACGTGCTCGGCCTGCCAACCTTGTGGGTGCCGCACTCGTACCCGGCCTGCTCGCAACATGCGCCGAACGAGCACTTGCTGGCACCGGTGGTCAAGGAAAGCCTGCAAATCATGGCCGGGTTGTTCTGGGACCTGGGCAACGACGCGGCACGCCTGACCCAGGAACATCAGTTGCGGGAGCAGGCGCAATGAATGCCACGCCACAACAGGCGCTGGACTGGCTTGCCGACCAGCGCCCCGCCATGGAAGCGTTGCTGCAGCGTATCGTCGACACCGACTCCAACAGCTATGACAAGGCCGGCGTCGACGCGGTGGGGGCGCTGCTCGCGGCGGAACTGGAAGCCGACGGCATCCTGCTCAAGCGCATGCCGGTCGATGGCTTTGGCGACGTGATGCTCGCCGAAGTGCCAGGCGAACCTGGAAAGCCGGTGTTGCTGCTGGGCCATCGCGACACGGTGTTCCCCAAAGGCACCACCACGACGCGCGGCTACAGCCGCGATGGCGACCTCGCCCATGGCCCCGGCGTCGCCGACATGAAAGGCGGCCTGGTGCTCAATTGCTTCGCCCTCAAGGCACTCAAGCGCGCCGGCCAGTTGCCCTATCCGGTGCAGGTCCTGTACACCGGGGACGAGGAAATCGGCTCCGGCAGCGCCAGGCCCCATATCGAACAGGCAGCCCGTGCCGCCCGCGCCGTGCTCAATACCGAACCCGGCCGGGCCAGCGGCAACGTGGTCAGCGCACGCAAAGGCGGCGCCACGCTGATCATCGAAGTCAGCGGCCGCGCGGCGCATGCCGGGGTCAACCATGCCGACGGCGCCAGCGCCATCGAGGCCCTGGCACGCAAGATCGTCAAGCTCCATGCCTTGACCGATTACTCGGCAGGCATCACGACTAATGTGGGCCTGATATCCGGGGGCACATCCAGCAACACCGTCGCACCGAGCGCCTCGGCCCGGCTGGACGTGCGCTTCATCGAACTCAAGCACTGGGATCAAATCCTTACCGCAATCCTGGCCATCGTCGCCGAAGAAGAACTGATCGGCACCCATGCCATCCTCAAGGAAGCGACCACCTTTCTACCGATGGAAGCCCGTCACAGCGAACGATTGCTGCACATCTACCAACAAAAAGCCCTGGCACTGGGTTTCAGCGTCGAAGGCGAGTTCACCGGCGGTTGTGCCGACTCCGGGTTCACCGCCAGCCTGGGCATTCCAACCCTGTGTGGCCTCGGGCCGGTGGGTGGCAAGGTCCATACCGATCGCGAATACCTGGAACTGGACACGCTGGTGCCACGCGCCCAGGCGTTGGTAGCGACCATCCTGGCTGTTGGCGAGAGCAGTTGAGATAACGGGGCGTCGAGATCAAAGTCCAAAGCAAGAACACGAGCAGGATACACGTCCAGCCTCTATGTAGCCGGACCACCGCTATCGCGAGCAAGCTCGCTCCCACAGGGGGTTGCGGGTGCCCACAGCATCTGCACACGCCACAAAAACCTGTGGGAGCGAGCTTGCTCGCGATGAGGCCAGCAAGCCCAACATCCCTGTGACTGAACCACCGCCTTCGCGAGCAGGATGAAGCCGGCGGCCTCAAGCGTCCCAAGGAGCCACGGCATCAACGTCAATGGCGTAACGTTCGATGGCCTCGGCACAGACACTGGCATCCAGACGCCCCTCATGCACCAGGGAGGTCAGCGCACTCAGGACGATCTGGTGGCGGTCCACTTCGAAGAACCTGCGCAGTTGGCTGCGGGTATCGCTGCGGCCAAATCCATCGGTGCCGAGTACCGTGTAACGGGCATCGAGATAACTGGCGATCAATTGCGGCAAGGCGCGCACGTAGTCCGTGCACGCAATGATCGGTACCGAGTCGTTGAGCGACGCCTGGACATGGCTGCGGCGCGAAGGTTGTCCAGGATGCAATCGATTCCAGCGCTCCACTTCCCGTGCCTCCCGGGCCAACTCGGTAAAGCTGGTAACGCTCCAGACCTGACTGTCGATCCCCCAATCGCTCGCCAGCAACCCGGCGGCGGCAATCACTTCGCGCAGGATCGCGCCGGAACCCAACAGCTGAACACGTCCACGGGCATCCTCGACTTCATGCCGGGCAAACAGATACATGCCCTTGATAATGGCCTGTTCGACGCCTTCAGGAAGGGTGGGCTGCGGGTAGTTCTCGTTCATCAGGGTGACGTAGTAAAACTCGTCGACCTGGCGCTCCAGCATCTTGCGCATGCCGTGATCCAGGATCACCGCGAACTCGCCGGCGAATGCCGGATCGTAAGCCCGACAATTGGGGACCATCGCCGCCATCAGATGACTGTTGCCGTCCTGATGTTGCAGGCCTTCGCCACCCAATGTCGTGCGGCCTGCGGTGGCACCGAGCAGAAAACCGCGGGCCCGTTGATCCGCCGCCGCCCAGATCAGGTCGCCGATGCGCTGGAAGCCGAACATCGAGTAATAGATGTAGAACGGCAGCATCGGCAAACCATGCACCGAATAGCTGGTCGCCGCTGCAACCCAGGAACTGATCGCCCCTGCCTCGCTGATGCCCTCTTCGAGAATCTGCCCGTCCAGGGCTTCCCGATAACTGAGGATCGAACCAATGTCCTCCGGCTCATAACGCTGCCCCACGCTGGAGTAGATGCCGATCTGCTTGAACAGGCTGGCCATGCCGAACGTACGCGCTTCATCCGCCACGATCGGCACGATGCGTGGGCCCAGTTGCTTGTCCCGGAGCAAACCGCTGAGCATCCGCACGAAGGCCATGGTGGTGGACATTTCCTTGCCTTGGGCGGCGATGGCGAACCCGGCATAGCTGTCTACATCAGGTACGGCCAATGACTCGCTGGCCGAAGGTCGCGCCGGCATGTAGCCGCCCAACGCCCGGCGACGTGCATGCAGGTAGCGCATTTCCGCGCTGTCGTCGCTCGGTTTGAAGAAGCTCAGGGAGGTGGCCTGTTCATCGGTCAACGGCAGGTTGAAACGGTTGCGGAACGCGATCAACGCCTCATTATCGAGCTTCTTCTGCTGGTGCACGGTCATCTTGCCCTGCCCGGCGTCACCCATGCCGAAGCCCTTCTTGGTCTGGGCCAGGATGACCGTAGGTCTCTTGCCCTCGAGCATTGCGCTTTGATACGCGGCAAAGATTTTCACCAGGTCATGACCACCGCGCTTGAGCCGGTCGATCTGCTCGTCGGTCAGGCCGTGGGCCAAATCCGCCAGGGCTTCGTCCTGGCCGAAGAAATGCTCACGGTTGAAGCGCCCATCCTTGGCCGCGAACGTCTGGAACTGGCCATCGACCGTGGCCGACAATGCCCGGACCAACGCACCGTCTTTATCCCGGGCAAACAATCTGTCCCAGTCGGAACCCCACACCAGTTTGATCACGTTCCAGCCCGCGCCGCCGAACAACGCCTCGAGCTCATCGATGATGCGACCGTTGCCACGCACCGGGCCGTCCAGGCGCTGGAGGTTGCAGTTGACCACCCAGACCAGGTTATCCAGCCCTTCGCGCGCCGCCAGGGTCAGCGCCGACATGCTTTCCGGCTCATCCATTTCACCGTCGCCAAACACCCCCCAGACGGTTCGCCCCGAGGTCTTTTGCAGGCCGCGGTGCTCCAGGTAACGCATGAAACGCGCCTGGTAGATCGAGCTGATCGGACCGATCCCCATGGAGCCCGTCGGGAACTGCCAGAAGTCCGGCATCAACCAGGGATGCGGATAACTCGACAACCCCCGGGCGCCATTGGCGCGCGCGCCGATCTCTTGTCGATAGTGCTGCAGATCCTTTTCTTCCAGGCGTCCCTCGAGGAACGCCCGGGCATAGACGCCTGGCGCCGAGTGCGGCTGGTAGAACACCAGATCACCGCCGCCGGTTGGGGTGCGCGCCTTGAAGAAGTGATTGAAGCCCACTTCAAACAGATCCGCCGCGCTGGCATAACTGGCGATGTGTCCGCCCAACTCCCCATAGGCGTGATTGGCCCGGGCGACCATCGCCAGGGCATTCCAGCGCATGATCGATGCCAGACGCTCTTCGATGGCCAGGTCCCCGGGAAACACCGGTTGCCGCTCAACGCTGATGGTATTGATGTAAGGGGTGCCATGGCTGGGCCGCCAGCCGATGGCCGAAGTGCTTGCCACGGCCAGCAGCATGTCGAGGATCTGTTTGGCCCGGTCCGTGCCACCGTGGGCTGCGACCGACAGCAAGGCCTCGCGCCACTCGGCCATTTCTTCATCCTCAACAGCCTGGACCGGCCATTGGGCATGGGGATTGGACAGGTTCATAGGCAACTCCTGCAGGTGTCGGGTATCGCTTCGAGATGGCGCGAATGGCTTCCTCGGGCGAGGCTTTTGACTTGCTCTACCGCGGCAATGACGGAGCGCTCGGCTGCCTCGTCTGGTGCGACCGGGTAGAGGCATGGCTGGCCAATGGAAAGGTCGTGCAAGACGTGCTCATCCAGTTCACCGAGCACCACAAAACAGTAGTCACTCTTGGCCATTTGCACGCCAACCAGCTTGCCATTCACGGTGTTCACTGTATCGACATGGATCAGCGCAACATTGTCAAAACAGCTGAACCCCTGATGGATCAAATCAATATGATCGCTATCGAGTCCGCTCACGATGACCACGATACGCGTACAACTGGAAGGCTCGCGCATCCACTTCATTGCGTGGATACGCCCCTCGGCGGTTCGGCTCATAAGCGTTGCCTTTCTGGTTTCAACAGGCGAATTGACGAGGACTGGTTTAAATGACGCCGCGCGCCTGCAGCACGCTTTTGGCCAGACTCCGGGTCGCCGATAGCACCTCTTCCACCTGTCGATCCATCGCCGCAGTGGATGAGGCGATCGTTCCCAGTTCGACGACGCGCAGCGGGTGGCCGCAGACGGATCCCAGCCAGGTCAGGCCAGGCACCGTGCCGACTTCCAGTAAAAAGCTGCCGTGGGGGACGCAGCGCAACAGTTGGCTGGCATAACACGCGTCGCCCCCGGCGGACGGCTCCGGGCTGGAGCCGACCCGCAGCCAGTCGACCAGCAACGCCTCGGATTGCTTGACGGCCAGATAAGCCACCTGGTCCCAGTCATCTATCGTCACGTGCAGCTTGTCGATCATGTATTTGGGCAATGCGGCGCTGGTCACGATGACCACCCCGGCGTCCGCCGAAGGTTCCTTGATCCAGACTGCGGATTGCGATATCGCATGCATGGCGGTACTCCCAGCGGTTGGGTTGCAACGCTCGCTCCGAGCGGCGATCCGAGGATGAGGCCGTGACATTCAATATGAATGCCAACTGCCCCACCGCTTCGTGAGCAGGCGCCGCCTACAGGTCATTGCCGCGAATCAGCCGTTGCGGAACAGGAAGCTGTAGGCATTCAGCGCAGGCGCCCCGCCCAAGTGCGCGTAAAGCACTTTCGAGCCTTCGGGGAACTCGCCACGACGGACCATTTCAATCATCCCGTGCATGGATTTTCCTTCGTACACCGGATCGGTCAGCACACCTTCCAGGCTGCCGCACAGGCGAATGGCTTCCAGCGTACCGTCGTTAGGCAAACCGTATTCCGGATAGGCAAACCGCGTATCGAGCACCACGTCCTCTTCAGTAATTTCGCGACCCAACTCCACCAGCTCTGCGGTATGCCGGGCGATACGCAGAATCTGTGCCTTGGTTTTCTCTGGCTTGGCCGAGGCATCAATGCCGATCACGTTCTTCGAACGGCCGTCCGCAGCGAAACCGACGACCATGCCGGCCTGGGTACTGCCAGTCACGGAACAGACCACGATGTAGTCGAACTTGAAGCCCAGTTGTTTTTCCTGCTCCCGCACTTCCTCGGCAAAGCCGACGAACCCGAGGCCGCCATAGGGATGCTCGGAACAACCCGCCGGAATCGGAAACGGTTTGCCACCCTGCTCCACGACATCGCTCATGGCCTTTTCCCAACTTGGCCGGATACCAATATCGAAACCTGCTGCGTCCAGTCGTACGTCAGCCCCCATGATGCGCGACATCTCGATGTTGCCCACCCGGTCATACACCGCGTCGGAATAGTTCACCCAGTTTTCCTGCACCAGCACGCACTTCATGCCCAAGTGGGCAGCGACTGCAGCGACCTGGCGGGTCTGGTTCGACTGAATGCCACCAATGGAGACCAGGGTATCGCAGCCTTGCTCGATCGCTTCGGGAATCAGGTATTCGAGCTTGCGTGTCTTGTTCCCGCCGAAGGCCAGGCCACTGTTGCAGTCTTCACGTTTGGCATACAACTCGACCTTGCCACCCAGATGTTCACTGAGACGCTTCAAGGGCGTGATGGGAGAAGGACCGAAGGTCAACGGATAACGTTTAAAACGATTCAGGTTCATGACTCTGCTCCTCGATATTGGATATCCAAGCGCCGGACCGAAAGTGAAAGGCCACATTCCAGGCTCTTTCAGGAGGGGCTTCGATGAGTTCAATATTAAGAAGAATTCGAAAAATATGTGTTGCAAGTTTCTACCACTTGGAAAAACATAATTTCCATGAAAGCACATAAAACATATTTTTAATGCGTGGAATTCGACATGAAAGCAACAAACACTCACAAGAAGTCGGCCACTACGGCCCCGGTGCCGCAGCCACTGGATCGAACCGACCGCGCGATTCTCAAGGTCCTGCAACGAGATGCTTCCATCTCCAACGTGGCGCTGGCAGAGAAGGTGAAACTGAGTGCCCCGGCTTGCCTCAGGCGTGTCGAACGACTCAAGCAGGTCGGCCTGATCAAGGACATCGTCGCACTGCTGGACAATGAAGCGCTGGATGCGGGGATGGTGGTCTTGATCGGCGTGGTGCTGGACCGCTCCACACCGGAATCCTTCGCAGCCTTCGAGGCGGCCGCACAAAAAGTGTCCGGCTGCATGGAGTGCCATGTGGTGACGGGGGAATTCGACTACTTCATGTTGATACGAACCAAAGACAGCAACAGCTTCAACCGGCTCCACGCGGAGCAACTGCTTTACCTGCCCGGGGTTCGCCAGATTCGCTCGTTCATGGGGTTGCGCCAGGTCTTGTCGACCACCCACATTCCCCTTTGAGGCTCAATCAGGCCGAGCCGGCATCGGTTCGGTATTCATCGCTTACTCAGCGAAGCACCAAGAGGAATATCAAGGGTAAAGGTTGCGCCCTGTCCAACCCCGTCGCTGTGCACGGACAAGCTGCCCCCCATTTCCTGCGCGGCCAGCGCACAGCTGTGCAGGCCAAAACCGTGACCGTCTTTGCGCGTCGTGAAACCGTGGGAAAAAATACGTTTCAGGTGCTCAGGGGCAATCCCATTGCCGTTATCAGCCACCGTGATGCGCAATACGGCCCCGTCAACGAGGGACGTGCTGAACGTGACGCATGGGCTGCGATCGATCACACCGTCCAACGCCTGCTTGGCATTGCCAATCAAGTTCACCAGAATCAGTAGAACCCGGTGCCGGTCCAACGGCAGCAGGGGCAAGTCGGCAATGTCCTTGACCATCGTCACCTCCTGGCGCGCCAGCAATCCAGCACTCATGCGCAAGGCATCGTCGATCAACTCGGCGACCGGCACGGTCTCGACAATACTGACGGCAACGGCATAGGACTGCTGGGCAGCGACAATGGTTTTGATGTGGTCAATGCCTTTGGTGAGTTGCCCGAGTTCTTCGATGATGCTCTGTTGCTCCGCCGCCACCACCCCCGCCAGCTTGAGCAGGTAGTCGGGCAGCATCTTTCCCTTGTGGTCGTTGGTGAGAAAATCGCTCAGGTCATCGACGTGTTCGTTCATCAGTTGAGCCACCTTGCCCAGCCCCTGGGCCTTGGAGGTGCGCATCTGGCTGCTGACCAATTCTGCCGATACGTTCACGCTGTTGAGGACGTTGCCGACGTTGTGCAGCACTGTCGTAGCGATTTCGGCCATGCCCGCTTGGCGGGATTTTGCGTGCAGTTCGGTTTGCACCTGGCTCATGCGCAGCGCCGCGCGTACGCGAGCCTTGAGTTCCAGCGGCGAAAAGGGTTTGGCGATGTAGTCATCGGCACCACTCTCCAGCCCGGAGACGCAGGCCTCGCTACCGCCGCGGGCGGTCACCAGGATCACGGGTAAATGAGCAAAACCGGCGCTGGCTTTGATCCTGGCGGTCAGGCCAAAACCGTCGAGCTTCGGCATCATCACATCCGAAACCACGACATCGATGGGTCGAAGCTGCAGCAGCGCCCAGGCCTGCTCTCCATCAGTCGCGGTGGCGACAATATAATCGGCTCGCAAAAGCTCGCTGAGATAGCCCAGCATTTCCGGGCTGTCGTCGACCACCAGCACTCTGGATCGCGAGGCATGTCCCGGGGGCTGCTCGTCGTCTGCGTCTTGGATCGAAGCCCGGTCGTTGCGACTGCCAAGGCGACCGTCATCGAAACGCAGGTGACGCTGCTCGGCTGTACTTGTCGTGCTCGATGACGATCGCTCGTGCATCGTGCCGGCTTCGGTGGGTACGGTGTTTGGCTCGGTCCCCAGCGGCAGTCGAACAAAAAAGCACGAACCCCGTCCGGGCTCGCTGTTGACACCGACTTCACCCCCCATCAATTCGACCAGATCCTTGACCAGGGCGAGACCGATGCCTGTGCCGCTGTAGTGACGCGTGGCGGAATTGTCGATCTGGGAAAAACGCTGGAACAGCAGCGGCAGTTTGTCAGGCGCGATGCCAATCCCCGAGTCCTGCACCGCGAGTTCAAATCGCTCGCCATCGAGCGGCGTGACGGCCAGGTGCACGGTGCCGCCAGCCGGTGTGAACTTGATGGCATTGCTCACCAGGTTGAGAAGAATCTTCTCGAAGTGCTGGGGGTCCAGGAACACCGTGCCGAGCGCGGGATCGATGCTGCAGGTCAAGGTGCAGCCTTTGCCCTCGGCCACCATGGCGGCGTCCTCGGCCAGCACACCCACCACCTTGTTCAAATCAATGGGCGTTGGGCACAACTCGAACTTGCCCGCTTCGGCCTTGGAGAAATCGAGGATGTCGTTCACCCGGTTCATCAAGCGCAACGCGTTGCGTTGGGCGCGGTCGATTTGCACATGCCAGTCCGCTGGCGGGGTGGTCGCCGCCGAGAGTTGTTCCAAGGGGGCGAGAATGAGGGTCAAGGGGGTGCGCAGTTCGTGGCTGACCGTGGCTACGAAATCGCTCTTTGCCTGGTTAGCCGTCTCGGCCTGGTTGCGCGCCTGAATGAGTTCGATGGCCTGCGCCTCCAGCACCTCGGTCTGGTGGTGCAGCGTGTCGGTCCGTTCGGCGACCATTCTTTCCAAAGACGCCTGGACTTGCTGTCGTTCGGCGTCGGCCTCGGCCTCCAATACCCGAATGCGCAGGGCATTCTCCTGGAACACCCGTACGGCGCGGGTCATGATTCCAATCTCGTCGCCGCGTCCGGCGCTGGCGATCTCGGCGTTCAGGTCGCCAGCCGCAAGCCGGCGCATGACCGAGGCCAGGGCCACGATGGGCTGCGCGACAAATCGCGATGTGCTCCAGGCGATGGCGCCAGCCAGCAGGATGGCGACGGTCCCAGCAACGATCGTCGCAAGCATGCCGCGATCATTGTGGACCAAGGCGTCGGAGCGCGCTTGACCGGCGAAGCGCGCCACCAACAGGCCGGCGCTCCGGGCCTCGTTGCGAACCTGGTCGCGCGCGTCGCTCAAGGCGTCGCTCGCTTGACGGAACCTGACGAATGCCGCCCGGTAGCCGGCGATCTGATCGCTGACCGTCAGGGGCATAGCCTTGGCCCGCAGCCCCACGGACGCAGGGAGAACCCGAGAGAGTCGGGAGAGTTCGTCCAGGATGTGGCCGACAGAGCCGGCGACCTCGGCCGACGGTGACAGGCGAAACGACAAGGTCTGCGCCTCCAGGGTGGCAACACGCTCGGCGAAACGCTTGGACAACGCGGCGGCATTTTGCAGCAAACCGGTTGCTGCCTGAATGTCGCTGGCGTCATGGACAACGTGCCCTTCCACTTCCCCCAACATGGCCTCGAGGCGCTCAACCGTATCCCCGACGGCAGCGAGATACCGCAAGGCCTCGCCTCCCCGGAGCCTGGGCGACTCGCCAAGATGCTCGACCGCTAAGCTGGCAGCGTCGAGCGCCGCGGCCAGCTGGTCCAGGGCCTCCCTCTCCTGCGGTGCCCCCATCAGCTCGCGCAATTGCTCGACCACGGGGCGGAGTGCCGCGCTGGCGTTGCGCGCCGCAGTGGCGGTCGCCCCGTCACCGGTCACCAGCATCCTGGCCACATTGGCAGTGATGATCCGTTCGCCGTTGCGCAGGATATCCAGGATGCGATGGGCGCTTTCGATGTCGCTCACCCGCGCCTCGTGCTCAGCGGTGCGGGACTCAAGTCCCTTCAACCCATTGGCGATGCCCTGTTCGACGAGGATCGTCGCCTCTCGCATCCGGCCGTAGTGGGCTGTCATGTTCTCCGTTTCGCCATCCATGGCCAGGCTCGCCGCCCGCAAGGCGGCGATCGCCGTCGCGAGCCTTTCCAGACTGCCCTTGAGCGATTGCGCCTCCGCCACCGCAATGGCGGAGAGGCCGGCGATTGCCGTCGCCACCATGCCTTCGGCCTGGGACAGGCTTTCTTGGTCGCGGGTGGCAATGAAGTTTTCCACCCGTCCGGTAGCCCCGTTGACCGAGGCCAGAATTTCCGCGGAATGGCTGGCGGAATCCACCGCACGTACCATGCCGCGCAGGCCGTAGAGGTTCACCAGCGACACCGCCAGCATCAGGAACACCAGCGCGGCGACCGCCAGGCCAATCCTGACGGCAATGGGCCTGTCAGTGGCGGGTTTGAATGTCGACATGGCGCCTCGCCCCCCGTCCGCCACTACGGCTTCGTCACCTCCGGCAACGGCGTCGGCGCCGCCGTATGGTTGATGGCCGCGTCGATCATCGCCACCACGGAAGCCTGGTCATAGGAAGGATTGGCGGCGCCGCCCACCGGCATGGTGGCGAGCCAGGCGTCCAGGTCTTTCCCATCGATACGCACCAGCGGCACTTCGACGAACTTCGGCACCTGCTTGCCCGCCAGAATCTGCTGGGCCACCCAGAACCCCACCTGGGAGACGCTTGGGGAGGCGGAGACCGAGACGGTCTCGTAGCCATTGGCATCGCGCTCCTGTTTCCACAGGGCCAGTTCGTCCTGGCGATTTCCCATCACGATGATCGGCAAAGGGCGTCCTGCTGCCTTGAACGCCATGGCCGCGCCATAACCGTCGCCCCCTTGAGTCGCGACGGCGTCGATGCTGGGCAGCGACGGCAGCGCCAGCGCCACCTCCTTGCGTGCGACGGAAGCGGTCCAGTTGCCGTAGACGGTCTTGGCGAACTTCAGGCCCGGATAGTCGCTGGCGGCCTTGCGAATGCCGTCGCTGATGTTTTTATCGGTGGCATCGCCGGCAATGCCGCGGATCTCCAGCAGCGTTCCGTTCCCCTTGAGGCGCTCGGCGATGTAATCCATTTCCACGCGGCCCATGGCGGACCAGTTGTAATCCACGGTATAGACGCAGCTTTCGGTGACGAGGCTGGCCATGACCACCACCACGATGCCGGCGTTGCAGGCGTCGCGGATGACCCCGTTGAGGGCCGTGTCGGACGCGGCCAGGATGACGATGGCGTTCACACCCTTGACGACCATGTCCTGGATATGGGCTGCTTGTTCCGACGCCGAGTTGTTCGCGCTGACCACCGGAGCCTCGCGGATGAGGCCATCCTTCTGCGCCTGGACTGCAATCTCCTGCCAGTTGCGCACCATCACCTTGCGGAAATCGCTGCCCGCGTAGGAATTGCTGAAAGCAATGCTATGGCTTGCGGTAGGGGCGCCGGCGATGCCGCCGTCGGCAGCTTGGACTGGATTGGCGGCAACCATCGCCAGCCCGGTCACGCAGCCAGCGAAGCGCCACAAGATGTTGTGGATGGGTTTGGTGTTCATGTTGTTCTCCATCGTCCTTGGGATTTACCAAAAGTCATCCACCTGCACCTGTCGACAACCTGGATCGACTGCTTGATCTGGTTTGGAGAAGTCGGCCTGCAGATTGGAGATCATCGGCCCTGTGAAATTGGAGCAGGCATTCAACATGAGCTCGTAGTCGGGCGGCCTCTAGCGGCCAGACCAAAAGCCTCAAGCAAATGCTCACGAACTGAGGATGGGTCGCCCAGGGATCAAAATGCGCCGATGGACACCCGTTGCCAGATTGCTCATTCGGTCATTCCAACAATAGAACCGGACATGTAGAACCAACACATACAGACTCCTTCCCTTGGCGGCCGATCATTGAAACCAATACATTGCCTGCAGTGGCAATGAGCATAGTCGCAACGTGCCCGCTGCGCTCGTGGCCGTGGAGGATTTCAGCCAACCGAGCGCCCCACACGATCACACCGGCTACGACACCTGGATGGGCGAGCGCGGCATCAGGCTTTAGTCCCTGCCGGACTTGGGTATCGCTATGCGGTTGCTGGTCTTGACCTCGCGCAAGGCCAGGCTGGACTGGATCGAGGCAATTCCCACCTGGCGCCGTAGTACCTGCTCGATAAAGTCACTGTAGCTATCAAGATCCTCTGCCAGCACTTGCAGCACGTAATCGGCATCCCCGGTGATCTTGTGACAAGACAACACTTCAGGCAATTGCGCAATCACCGCCTCGAAGGCGTCAGGCGCATGATCGGCGTGGGTGGAAAAACGGATGTGCACGAACGCCATGATATCCAACCCCAGCATTCGTCGATCAAGGTTGGCCTGATAGCCCTTGATCACGCCCGCTTCCTCCATTCTCTTGCGCCGTCGCCAGCAAGGCGTGAGGCTTAACGACAGGCGCTCACTGAGCTCGGCGTTGGAAATGCTCGCATCATCTTGCAGCAACTTGAGTATCGCCAAGTCAGTCTCGTCGAGACTGATGCGTTTGGATGATTTTTTCTGCATTTCGCAATTCCTGAGTAAAAACACCCGAAAAATCTAGCAGACTGCGAATATAAAGCAAAGAAAGCGCCTCCGTAGCGGAACAGAATATTTGCACTGTTTCGAATTGACGGATGCGCAGAATGTTTACAGTTTTCAGTGATTCCCATCGTTTGCACCATGGCACCGAATTGAAAGACGGCGTACTCAAGCCGTCGTTCGAACAACCCAGCCGGGCCGATACCGTCCATGATCGGGTCAAGCAGGTAGGCCTTGGCCAGATCGTCGAACCACGAGCATTTGACCGGGCGTGCTACGTCAATGCACACAGCGAGCGCTACGTCAGCTTCCTTGAAAGCGCATGGTCACAATGGTGTGCGACCGGGCGTACTCACGATGCCTTGCCGCTGGTATGGCCAGTGCGCGACTTGTCCAACGATCAAGTCCCGACTTTCATCGACGGAAAACTCGGTTTCTTCGCCATGGATGCCGGGTCCCCGATTACCGCGACCACATGGCAAGCGGTAAAGACCAGCGCAGACATCGCCCTCACCGGCCTGACGCTGATCGATGAAGGCCACGACAGCGCCTTCGCCCTGTGCCGCCCGCCCGGCCATCACGCAGCACGTGAATACATGGGCGGCTATTGCTATCTCAACAACGCGGCCATTGCCGCACAACAGGCCATCACTCAAGGCGCGAAACGTGTCGCGGTACTGGACGTCGATTTCCATCATGGCAACGGCACTCAAAACATCTTCTACGGGCGCAGTGACGTCATGTTCGTGTCGCTGCACGGCGAACCCACGGTGTCTTATCCGTACTACTCAGGCTTCAGTCACGAAGTCGGCGCCGGCCAGGGCGAAGGTTACAACCTCAATTACCCGTTGCCGAAAAACACCACCTGGGAAAGCTATCGCAATGCCCTGCTCCACGCCTGCAAGAAACTCCAGCAATTCGCCCCTGAAGTGCTGGTCATTTCACTCGGCGTCGACACGTTCAAGGACGACCCCATCAGCCACTTCCTGCTGGAAAGCGAAGATTTCATCGGCATCGGCGAGCTGATAGCGGGTGTGGGCTGCCCCACTCTGTTCGTGATGGAGGGCGGCTATATGGTCGATGAAATCGGAATCAATGCGGTCAATGTGCTGCATGGTTTCGAGAGCAAGCGCACCTGAACCGTCCCCTGCCCCGCAATGTTTCTACTACTGAACCGGAGAATAAAAACATGACTCTTTTTATAGACGTCGATCATGCCGCACGCCTGTTCGCCAAGGTGGGCATCCGCCGGGCAATCCGCGAAATGGCTGATTACATCGAAGCTGACTATTCACGTTGGGCGCAGTTTGATAAGTCGCCCCGCACCGCCAATCATTCGGCCAACGGTGTGATCGAGTTGATGCCGACCGACGATGGCCAGCAGTACTCGTTCAAATACGTCAACGGTCATCCGGACAACGGTCGAAGCAACCTGCTGACAGTCATGGCCTTCGGTGTCCTGGCCGATGTCCACAGTGGTTATCCAACCCTGCTCAGTGAACTGACGCTGACCACCGCGGTGCGCACTGCAGCGACCTCGGCCCTGGTCGCGAAGTCCCTCGCGCGTCCAGATGCAAGCAGCATGGCAATCATCGGCAATGGCGCCCAGAGCGAATTCCAGGCCCTCGCCTTCCATGAAATGCTCGCTATCAAGGAACTGCGGATATTCGATATCGATCGTGACGCCTCGCTCAAGCTCAAGCGCAACCTGTCCGCATTCCCGGATCTCGAGGTGATTCTGGCCAGCTCTGCGCAAGAAGCGGTCAAGGGCGCAGACATCGTCACCACGGTCACCGCCGATAAAGCCTATGCAACGATTCTGACGCCCGAGATGATCGAACCCGGCATGCATATCAATGCCGTAGGTGGGGACTGTCCGGGGAAAACCGAACTGCACGCCGAGATCTTGCGCAATGCCCGGGTCATCGTTGAGTTTGAACCGCAGACCCGGATCGAGGGTGACATCCAGCAATTGGAAGCCGACTTCCCTGTCGTCGAGTTTTTCCGGATTGTTCAGGGCGCAATCCAGGGCCGCGAGAACGACGCACAGGTCACCGTGTTCGATTCCGTGGGTTTTGCCCTCGAAGACTTTTCGTCGCTGCGCTACATGCTGGACCTGGCGCAGGAGCATGCAATCGGTGAGCGCATCCATCTGGTGCCGACACCCGCCAACATAAAAGACCTCTACCAAATCCTCGATCGGCAACCGGCAATCGCCCCCTCACGCCCGTGCGCAGTGAGTTGAAAGCCATAGGTGATGCCCCTGGGCAAAGTGCCAAGGGGCAACTCACCCCTGCGAGTACGCGGCAAATCTCGCTGTCCGCAAACCACCACCGTCAATAGCCGTTGCATCCCTAACAAGTACGCAAGACATCCACCTTTCTGCCAAAACTCAAAAACATAAAATCAAGAGGTTTTGTAATGAAATCAATCCCATCAGGGCTGACTGAACAGCCCGCGCTGCAGCGCACGCTCAGCAACCGTCACATTCAATTAATGGCCATGGGAGGTGCCATCGGTACGGGCCTGTTCATGGGTTCCGGGAAGATCATCGCCCTCTCTGGCACGTCGATCATCCTCATCTACATGATCATCGGTCTGTTTGTTTATTTCGTCATGCGTGCCATGGGCGAAATGCTGCTCTCCAACTTGAACTTCAAAACCTTCGCAGACTTTGCCGGTGCCTACCTTGGCCCACGCGCGGCATTCTTTCTTGGCTGGTCGTATTGGCTGAGCTGGAGCGTTGCGGTGATAGGCGATGCCGTCGTTGTCGGCGGATTTTTCCAGTATTGGTTCCCCGATGTACCTGCCTGGATACCGGCCATCGGTATGCTGATGACACTGTTCGCATTGAATGTCCTGACGGTCAGGCTTTTTGGCGAGATAGAGTTCTGGTTCGCGATCATCAAGATCATTGCCGTCGTCACCCTGATTGGCGTCAGCCTGGTGCTGATTGCCAGCTCCTTTGTCTCACCCAGCGGTGTCACTGCCTCTCTGAACCATTTGCTGGATAAACAAGCCGCCTTTCCCAACGGCTTGTTCGGTTTCTTTGCCGGCTTCCAGATGGCAATCTTCTCCTTTGCCGGCACCGAACTGATTGGTACCGCAGCCGCCGAAACCCGTAACCCTGAGAAGACCCTGCCGAAAGCCATCAACTCGATTCCGCTGAGAATCATCCTGTTTTATGTGCTGGCACTGGCCTGCATCATTGCAGTGACTTCCTGGCAACAGGTTTCGCCCAGCAAAAGCCCTTTCGTCGAGCTGTTCCTGGTGGCCGGGTTTCCCGCAGCAGCAGGCATCGTCAACTTTGTGGTGCTGACGTCTGCCGCTTCCTCGGCCAACAGTGGCGTATTTTCGTCTAGCCGCATGCTGTTTGGCCTGGCCAATCAGGACAACGCCCCAGGGATTTTCCGACGTCTGTCGGGCAATAGCGTGCCTCTGCTGAGCCTGGCGTTCACCACACTGCTAATGCTGGTGGGCGTGTTGTTGCTTTTCATCGTTCCTGAAGTGATGACCGCATTCACCATTGTTTCTACTGTATCGGCCATCCTGGTGATTTTTACTTGGTCGACCATCCTGGCCTCGTATATCGCCTACCGCAAAAAGCGACCTGAGCTGCATGCCAAATCGGCCTACAAAATGCCTGGCGGCGTGCCAATGGCCTGGTTTTCCCTGGCGTTTCTGGGCTTTGTTCTTTGTCTGCTGGCATTGAGACCTGACACTCGTATTGCCTTGCTGGTCATGCCAGGGTGGTTCATTTGGTTGGCAATCGCTTATCAACTGACCGATGCCAGGAAGCCGAAATCCGCGCCTGACAACAGCGAAGGTAATGCGCCTCCCCCGCGCAACATCACGCAGAGCGCGAACATCCCGTAAGTTAATTGCGGATAGGCACCGAGAGAGGTCCGGGTTTGATCAACCTGAGGAGCAAGTAGCCAGAGGCCAACCGACGCGCGCTGCACGCAGGAGGCTGGCCTTGACAACCAGGCGGTGAAAGGGGGCAATGATGAAGATGTAGGCCCGGCCTAGCCGGTTGTGGCACTGGACCACGGTTGAAAAAACGAGTTGGCGACTGCCTGCTGGCTCTGCCTCTTCAGAACAGAGGATCGATATCCGGAAGTCGAGGTGCTTGTCGTCCTCTCCCAAGACGATTTCAGTCTGGTTCGTGCTGTAGACCTTGAAGATGCCAACCCGATTGGCAAGTGATGCCAAATGCCTGGCTGTCTTGAGACCAAAACAAGCAACGATAGCGTCTCGGACGCTCATGAGCCATCCGATCCAGGATGGCTGGTGAGAAAGGATGAAGCGAGCCAGCAAATCCGGATCGCGGGATGTGCCCGCCGGGAGCCGAATCGCAAAAGCGTCCGCCAGGTCCATCGACGTGTAAAGGTGGGTGACGCCGGACCTCAAGGGGACCGGTACTGACACAATGAGCTCGAATTCTCGGGGCATCGGGGATCTCTCCTGGGCCTAACGACTGATTGGACGACATGCCATGTCGCGTTTCTGGTTGCGATGGCTTGTCGTAAAACGTTCCTTGTCGCCCTGTGGTGCGTGTCTGGTTCAGAAGTGGCTGGATGTTGTTGAGGCGCCCACTTTTCCTTGCCGGATACTGAGCTCGATCAAGGCATCATAGAGCGCTTGCTGCCCAGCGGGCAGAACAGGGCCCAACATCGCACGGCGCTTGTCGACATCGAACCAGGATTCAACCAACCATCCCACCAGATAGAGCGCCGAAAGGCATCCGCCCGCGGTTGCAACGTTCCCCTGGCATACAAGAGGCTGGTCCACGGGCTCGAGTCCCAGCGCTTGCAAGCCCGATCGTGCATCCGGGTGTGTAGTTGCCTGGCCATTGAGCAGCCCAAGCCGTTCGAGAATGAAAGCGCCGGCGCATATAGAGCCGATTCGCTGGCGCCTGGCGTCAAGTTCAAACGACGGCAGGAAATCTGGATCGGCAAGTGCAGCGGGTACCCCTTCCCTGCCGCTGACGAACAATACCGCGTCGGCACTATTGGCCTCGGAAAGTGGACCGTGCACCGAAACAGGCAGACCGTGCGCCGAACGCACGACAGCACTGGAAGCCAATATGCGGACGTGCCAGTCTTCAGTGTTGCGGCCTAGAATGTCCCACATCAGGAACAGGTCGATATCCGTGAATTGGTCGAAAGCAACCAGAACGATTTTCTTCAAGGCGAACTCCATGAAAAGTGCTGGCGTGCAAAACGCAACGGCCATCTTTGCGGGTGTTCGCAGCGTATCAATCGGTTGCGCACCATACACAGTCTGTATGGCACTCACTCTGGAGCGAAATAACGGGTGAAAAAACTGACTCGTCACCATTGGATCGCGGCTGGTTTTGAGGCCCTCGACCAAATAGGGCATGTTGGCGTTTCGGCCGAGAGTCTATCGCGCCGATTGGGTGTGACCCGGGGATCGTTCTATCACCATTTCCGCAATCGCGAAGATTTTGTCCGCACCTTGCTGGCCGCTTGGGAAGAAGACTACACGGAGCGTATGCTCGCCTATGCGGCCCAGGGTCGCAGCGCGGGCGAAATCTTGAAACGCTACTTGAGTATTGCCACAGAGAAACAACCGGGGCGGGAAATTTCCATCCGAGCCTGGTCGCTGCACGACCCGTTGGTAAGCGAGTTTCAGCAGCGTGTCGACACAAGACGACTGGACTTCGCGATACGGTCGTGCCGCCGCTTGGCCCCCATGCCAGGTGAAGCAGAAGTCATTGGCCAGCTAGCCCATCTGTGCCTGATCGGTGGTCAACAGGCAGGGCTGCGGCGTGATGCCGCTCGCTTCAACGGTTTCCTGCATCGAGCCTTTTCACTTTTCGAAGGGGCTCTTCCACCGTGGCGGGCCGATTCCCGCGCCCAAGCTGTCGATGACATCTAAGAACCCATCGACATGCAGTGCGGCATTCGGCTCAAGCCGGATTGGAAACAGCCAACTTGAGCCCAAACGCGACAAAAACACCGCCCGTGAGTCGGTCAAGCGCCTTCAGGGCCGCCGGGCGTTTCAGGAAATTGCTCAACGGCACCGTAGCCGCTACCAGAATGCCAAACCAGGCCAGCGTCAACAGCACGTGTAACACCGCAAGGCAGAAGGAGTAACTGGCCACGCTCGCGCCACTCGGAACAAACTGGGGGAGGAACGTGATGTAGAAGACACCTATCTTGGGGTTCAGCAGGTTCGTCAATAAACCGCGAATAAAGGCGCCACGGGCAGAGGCCGCCATGTTCTCGTTCCCCTGCCCTTGCAGCGTCGTCCTGGGTCGCAGCAGCAGTTTTACACCCAGCCAGACAAGGTACGCGGCACCGACAATTTTCAGCGCAAGGTAAGCCCACTCCGAAGCTTGCAACAGGGCACCTAGCCCCAGTGACACCGCGGCTCCCCACACCAGGCACCCGAGCACGATACCGATAGCAGCCATCACCGCCGAACGTCGACCGCCGGTCGCTGTAGCGCGAAGCACCATGGCTGTGTCCACGCCGGGGGTCACAGTGAGCACTGACGCAGCAGCGATGAAGGCAAGCAGCAGGGATAAATCGCTCATTTGGATGTCCATGGCAGTCGGCGGCCGTACGGTTATCCACTCTAATTAGCCACTTGGCGTTCGGTCAAACGTTCTGTGTCGCCGCCACCGTCACAGCGCCGCGGCCGCAACGACTCTGGAACGCCAGGCAAAAGCCAGCACCATCAACAGCCCCAGACCCGCCATGGCCGCGCCGGCCAGGGCAATCGCCGGATAACCCAGCCCGGCATTGATCACTGCGCCGCCCAGCGCCGCACCTATCGCGTTGCCGAGGTTGAAGGCACCGATGTTCACTGCCGAGGCCAGGTTGGGCGCGTCCTTGGCGGCTTCCATGACGCGCATCTGTAGTGGCGGCACCAGGGCGAAGCTGGCGATCCCCCATATCAGGATGGCAACCGCAGCCGGCAGCGGCCAGCGCATCAGGACGGTGAACGCCAGCAACACGAGAATCAGCACGCTCAGCGAAACGATCAGAGTGCGGTCTATCGAGCGATCCGCGGCCTTGCCACCCCACATGTTGCCCAGCGTCAACCCCACACCGAACAACACCAGCATGGCGGTGATGTAAGCGGTGGACCCGTGGGTCTCGTTGCTGAGGATCGGCGCGATGTAAGTGAAGACGGTAAACATTGCACCCGAGCCGACGACGGTCAGGGCCAACGCCCCCAGCACCGGGCCACGGCCCAGTACCCGAATTTCAGCCAGCACACCGACGCCTTGCGACATTTGCAGGTTGGGCAAGGCGAACCACAGCGCGGCCATGGTCACCCCGCCGAGCCCGGTAATACCCCAGAATGCTGTGCGCCAACCGAACAGTTCGCCGAACCAGGTGGCCAGCGGCACGCCGCCGATGGTCGCCAGGGTCAGGCCCATGAACATTGCCGCAACCGCCCCGGCACGTTTGTCCGGGGCGACCACGCTGGCGGCGACGATGGAGCCAACGCCGAAGAACGCACCGTGGTTCAGTGAAGTCACCACCCTGGCGATCATGAGGCTGTAGTAATCGGTCGCCAGGGCTGACATCAGATTACCCAGGGTGAAAATCGCCATGAGCCCGATCAGCAGATAGCGCCGGGGGATCCTGCCGGTGGTCAGGGTCATCAGCGGCGCGCCGAGCAGTACGCCCAGGGCGTAGGCACTGACCAACAGTCCGGCGGCAGGAATGGAAACACCGAGATCCGCAGCGATGCCCGGCAACATGCCCATGGGGGCGAACTCGGTAACGCCGATGCCAAAGGCACCGATGGCGAGTGCAACAAGTGGTGGATTGATACGCATGGAAGCCTCCTCATCTATGCTGCGAATGCTACGATCCAGTCTTTCCAGGCGGTAGATAGCATTTTTGGCAATCACCTTTGCGCAAGAGGCACAAATGGACTTCAACGGCAGGTCAGGTGAAATGAGCGTGTTCGCCACCGTGGCGCAGGAAGGCAGCCTGTCAGCCGCCGCACGTGCATTGGGGCTGACCCCCTCGGCGGTCAGTCGAATCATCGCGCGTGCCGAACAACGCCTGGGGACCCGCCTGCTGTTGCGTACCACTCGATCGATCACCTTCACCGCCGAGGGCGAGGCTTACCTGCGTGGCGCCCGGCGTATCCTGGCCGACATGGCCGAGGTCGAAGAAGCCATCGCCGACCAGGGCGTGCCCAAGGGCCGTTTGCGGGTCAGTGCCGCCCTTGGCCATGGGCGGCAGGCCATCGTTCCTTTGGTGGCAGCATTCAGTGCCCGCTACCCGAACATCGTCGTCGACCTCACCCTCGGCGACGAAGTGGTTGACATTCTCGGCGGCCAGGCCGATGTGGCGGTACGCTTTGGCCATCTGCCCGACAGCCCGCTGACCGCGCGCAGGATCGGCGACACCGGCCAGGTGGTGGTGGCTTCGCCCGAGTATTTAGAGCGCCATGGCACGCCCCAGGAACCGGAAGACCTGCTACGGCACAACTGCCTGCGCTTCAATTTCCGTCGCGCCGAACCCAACTGGCCGTTCACCCGCGACGGCAGAGCGTTTTCCCTGAAGGTCAGCGGCAATATCGAATGCAGCAGTGGTGAAGCACTGGCACAACTCGCACGGGTAGGCGCTGGCATCGCGCGTATCGGTGATTTCACCGTGGCCGAGGACCTGCTGCGCGGCGATCTGGTACCGCTGCTGGAAGCCTGGAATCCCGGAGACCGGGAGCCGATCCACGTGGTATTCGCAGGGGGCTCGGCAATGCCGGCGCGGGTACGAGTGTTCGTAGACTTTCTGCTGGAGCATCATCGGATGTGAGCGTTGTCAGCCGAGTGAAACCTTCGGAAAATGGTAGCTCTCAGCCAGAAGCCGACATTCGGCCTAGCCTACAGAACCGTTGGCTATTAGAGGCTCAAGATTGTTCTAAGCTCTCGCATTGACATATCGAAAAATCTCGATATCCTCGCCACATGGACCTACTCGAAATATTCAAAGCCCTCTCAAACCCGACACGTCTCCAAATCCTGAAAGGTTTGAAGGATCCGGCAAAGAACTTCCCCCCGCAGGATGAGGGTGACGTTCACACGGTCGGCGTCTGCGTCAGCAGTATCCAGGAAGGGATCGGCCTGTCGCAGTCAACGGTGTCCGGTTATCTGGCCACGTTGCAACGGGTGGGTCTGGTCGACGTCAGGCGCATCGGCCAGTGGACCTATTACAAACGCAATGAAGCAACCATCAGTGCTCTCGCCGAGATCATTGGGAAAGACCTGTAGCGTTTTTTTACCATAGTATATCGAGATATCCCGATATCCCTTTTTATCGATACGAGGAGTTACTATGAAAGCGATGATTCTTAAATCATTCGGCGGTCCTGAATCGTTCGAACTCCGCGACGTGCCCATGCCCGTTCCGCAAGCGGGGCAAGTCCTGGTCAGGGTGCATGCCACTTCCATCAACCCGTTGGATTACCAGGTTCGACGCGGCGACTATCCCGACCTGGTGCCACTGCCGGCCATCACCGGCCACGACGTCTCCGGCGTGGTCGAAGCCGTAGGGCCTGGCGTGACTTCCTTCGCGCCAGGAGACGAAGTCTGGTACACCCCGCAAATATTTGAAGGGGCAGGCAGCTATGCCGAGTACCACGTCGCGGCCGAAAGCATCGTCGGGAAGAAGCCGCCCGAGCTGAGCCATCTTGAGGCCGCAAGCCTGACCCTGGTGGGCGGGACGGTGTGGGAAGCGCTGGTGGTGCGCGCGGCGCTCAGGGTCGGGGAGAGCATTCTTGTCCACGGCGGCGCTGGAGGCGTCGGGCACGTCGCGATCCAAGTGGCGAAAGCCATGGGCGCCCGGGTGTTTACCACCGTGCGCGAAGCAAACGCTGAGTTCGCCCGCAACTTGGGTGCCGACGTGATCATCGACTACGAGAAAGAAGATTATGTCGACGTCGTCCTTCGGGAAACCGCTGGCCACGGCGTGGATGTCGTATTCGACACCATCGGCGGCAACACACTGTCACGCAGCCCCGACGTCCTCGCCCAACTGGGCCGCGTCGTCTCGATCGTGGACATCGCCCAGCCACAAAACCTCGTCCAGGCCTGGGGCAAGAACGCGAGCTATCACTTCGTGTTCACTCGACAAAACCGCGGCAAGCTCGATGAGCTGAGCGCATTGATAGCTCGCGGTCAACTGCGCCCACATGTCGGTGCCGTCTATTCGCTGGCCGACATTCCCCTGGCCCATGCCCGGTTGGAAAGCGCCAACAACGGTCTTCGAGGAAAAATCGCCATTGCGGTCGAGCCATCGCTCATTCCGTAAGTGCCGACTTTAACCAATTCAGAGGTGCGTCATGGTTTACGAAATCGCTGTGCTTCCTGTTCACAAAGAACGCATTGAAACGTTCCGCCGCGCATTTGCCGACGTCGCTCCATTGCTCACACGGGCCAAGGGTTACCGCGGCCACATGCTGGCGCAAGGGATCGAAACCCCCGAGCAATTCAACCTGATCGTCCGATGGCAATCACTCGAGGATCACACACCGGGTTTCGAAGAGAGTGACGACCATCGGCTGTTCATGATGGGTTTGGAGGAATTTTTTTCGGAAGAACCGAGGGTCTACCACATTGAGGGGGCAGCATTTTCCACTGGCGAAAATGCTGATTCGAACAGCACCGCCAGCATTAGCTCAACACGTTCAGGAATCCAGTAAATCCTCAGTCGGGGGGGGCAGGCCCGACGTAGCTGGACTCCCCTCCTCCAACCTCCCCCATACAAAGGTCAGAGGGGTACCTCCTTTAGTCGAGGTGCGTTGCTGCCTTCAATTACTTAAACCATATGTTCGCGACTCATGGAGGCAGCCTTCCATCATTCACCGCTCACACCCAAGACATGAGCCCGATCCTATTTTGCCGTTATCACCGACAACTTGCTGATCCCCGCACGCTCGATGGACGCCATGGCCCGGGCAACCTCGCCATAATTCACCCCGTTGTCCGCCTGCAGTTGTACGCGTACATCCGGGTTTTTCGCCTTGGCGGATTGCAGGTTCGACTCCAGCAAATCCGCCTGGATCTCGTCCTTGTTGATGAACACTTTGCCCTTGTCGTCGATGCTCACCACCAGCGGGTCTTTCTGTTCCACGGGCGCCACTGACTCGGTCTTTGGCAAATTGATGGGAATGGCGTTGGTCAACAGCGGCGCGGTGACGATAAACACCACCAGCAGCACCAGCATCACGTCCACCAGTGGCGTGACGTTGATCTCGCTCAGCACCTCATCATTGTCTTGTGTAGAGAAAGCCATCTCAGGACGCCTCCTTCACTTTTTGCGGGTTGCCGGCACGGGCTTTGTTCAGCGCTGGGTGCAGCAGCACGCGGAATGAATTTTTCTGCGCGAGGCTATAGAAGTCGTGGGCAAAGTCGTCGAGGTCGGCGGCCGTGAGCTTCAGGCGACGCAGGAAATAGTTGTAGACCAACACCGCAGGAACCGCGACGGCGATACCCACGCCCGTGGCGACCAGCGCCGCACCAATCGGCCCTGCTACGGTTTCCAGGCTGGCAGAACCGGCAGCGCTGATGCCCTTGAGCGCTTCCATGATTCCCCAAACGGTGCCGAACAGGCCTATGAACGGCGAGGTGCTGCCGATACTGGCGACCACGGCCAGGCCGGTTTCCAGAGATCGGCGCTCCCGTACGATCTGTTGGCGCAGGGCGCGTTCGAGGCGGTCCTGGTGGTTGATGGCCTGGCTCAGATCGGCAGCTTGGGGGGCATCACCGACCTGGATCGCGGCATAACCGGCCTGGGCCACACGGGCAGCGGCGCCGGGTTGGGTTTCGGCCAGTTCAGCGGCCGAGTCAAGGCTCGACGCCGCCCAGAACTGTTTGTGGAACTTGCGATCCTGGACCTTGAGACGACCGAACTGCACGCCCTTGAGCAACGCCAGCCCCCAGGTTGCGACCGAAAAGGCCACCAGCAGCCAGATCACCGCGCTTTCGATGGATTCAAGTGGAGATGCTAATGCCATGATGTTTTCCCTCTGAACAGACTGCGGTGTGTGCAACACCCCGCAGCAATAGTTAGTGAATCTTGAAATCGATAGGTACGCTGACCCAGCCGTTCTGGGCCACATCGCCCTGCTTGGCCGGCACAAAGCTCCAACGCTTCACGGCGGCCAGTGCAGCGTCGTCGAGTTGCTGGCGACCGCTGCTTTTCTGGATCTGGATCTCACCCGGTTTGCCGCTGGCCAGTACCTGCACCCGCAACAACACCGTGCCTTCCCAACCCCGGCGCTGGGCCAATGATGGGTATTCGGGCGCCGGGTTCTTCAGGTACGCGGCGTTGGCCGAAGCGGGCGTTACCGGAGCCGGTGCAGGGGCTGCGACTGGCGCGGGAACCGGTGGCGCAGGCGTGGGAGGCGCAGGCGGTTGCTCCACCGGTTTGGCGACCGGCTTAGGCACAGGCTTGGGTACCGGCTTGGGTTTAGGAATCTTTTT
>NZ_JACNDD010000043.1:0-43699 GCF_017351395.1 Pseudomonas sp. FW305-28 | reverse complement strand
CCCCGGCGCCAGGCACAGGCTGTCGGTACCGCCACTGGCCGCTTCGACACAGACGAATTCGCTGACCTCATCCCAACTCACCCCCAGCAACGGCCGCGTGCCGGGATGCCAGACCACGGTGTCGGCACTGTCGCCGGTGTCGATGCGCAATTCGCGCTGCCAGGCATGATCCTTGAGCTGCAATTCACCCTCATGCTGGAACACCCGCTGGCAGCCGCCCTCGACCCGCAACTCGCCTTCCTGCTGGCAAACCGCACGGCTCAACTGGTCATAACCCTGGGCACCTTCAAGCCCAGACAGCGCTACCTCACCGACGTCACCGATACGCCAATAGGCGTGCAAGGCCTGGCTCAACTGGCACGGCAGGCTGTCCTGGTGCTCGGTGCTCAAGCGCAGTTCCATGCGCTCACCCAGGTCGGCGTACAAGTCCACTTGCCAGTCGCACAATTGCAGTTGCCAGTGCAGATACACACCGTCTTCATCACTGCGGCTGTCGAGCAGCTTCCAATCGATCAACCGCGCCCAACCATGGGACGGCCAGGCGTTTTCGCTGGGATGACGGCCATACCATGGCCAGCACACCGGTACTCCGCCACGGATCGCACCGACGTGTGGCCATTTGGCCGCGCACCACAACCAGGGCTTCTGGCCTCGGGGCTGGAAGTGCAGCAACTGCGCGCCCTGGCGACTGAACACCGCCTGGCACAACGGGTGATCGATCACCAACACATCGCGTTGCCGATAGCGCTCCCACGCAAATACCGGGCGTTCGCGCAAGGATCTGAAAAAGCGTTGTAGCGGATGCTCATGCATGGGCCGCGGTCCTGGAAGTCATTCAATACTCAACTGTGTACGACTCTTCTTTTTTGTGGCGAGGGAGCTTGCTGTGGGAGCAAGGCTTGCCCGCGACGAAGCTGACGCGGTTTGCCCTGGAACCGAGGCGCCTGTGTCGCGAGCAAGCTTTGCTCCCACAGCTCCCTCGCCACAGGCTCCCCATGCACCCCAACGTGCTCCCCAAAAAAAAGCGGACAGCCTTGGCCGTCCGCAAATATGCGCACATAGAGAGGAGCTTATCGCAACAGCGTTAGAACACCGACTGAATTTTCAGGCCGGCCACCAGCGCGTTGTCGACTTCATCAACACCACCTGGGTGAGTGATGTACTGCAGGTTCGGACGCACGGTCAGCCAGTTGGTCACGTGGAAACCGTAGTTGACCTCGTAGTTGTACTCGGTGTCACGCAACGGCGCGAACAGCGGATTATCGTAGTCGCTGACGCCATTGGCGGCGTTGACCAGTTCAGAGTTTTTCTTCACATCTTCGTTGACATGGATACGGGAGAAACCGATGCCGACATCGTCTTTTGGACGCGCATCGAATGGTCCCTTGTACACGAACATCAGCGACTGGTAGTTGTCGACGACGTTGGTTTCCTTGTCATGGAAGGTGGCGTTGGCCGCGATGTTCAGGCCGCGCGAAGCATCACCGTTGTGGGTAGTGAGTTGTTGTTGCGCGACGAACCAGTAGCCGTCCTTGCTGCTGTGGCTGCGATAGGCGTTGCCGGTGGTCGCGGCGTCGTTGCCATTGTCGTCCTCACGGACGTCATCGGCCTTGGCCGTACTTTTGTAGTAACCGACACGGTACTCGCCCGGCAGGCTATTGATGGTGGGTGACCAGACCAGCTCGACGGGAATGAGGGTACCCTTGGTACCGCTGCCGCTGAGCTTGTAGCGGTTCTTGTTTTCCAGTTGCGAAGGGTTCTGGTTGTATGCACCGATTTGCACATAGAGCTCAGGCGTGAGGTTGTACTTGACGCGAATCGCCGCCTGCATGATCGGCCAGTTGTACCAGATGCCGGTCGCCCAGTTACCCGCTTGTGAACCGCAGAACGCCAGGTTCTGGAACTCGCACGGGAAGGTGTTGAAGTCTTCGCCCTCACCGAAGTAACCGGCTTTGACATCCAGTTTGCTGTCGAAGTACTTCTGTTTGATCCACAACTGGGTCAGACGAGTGGTTTGCCCACGGCCCCAGACTTCCTGGGAAGAACTGAGGGTACCGGCACGTGGATCACCGATACGATCGTTGGAGATGTTGCGACCGTCACGCCGGGTGAACTGGATCTTGGCTTCCGTATCGCCCCAGCCTGCCAGCTTCTCCAGATCGAGCGCGACGCCCAGGCCAAACTGCTGGGACCAGCGCGCGGTCTTGTCATCGTTGTAGCCGCCGTGGAGGTTGGCACCCATCTCCCCGACAAAGTCAGCCTTGATATCGATACCTTGCTCGATCAGCTTGGTCCGCTCACCGCCCCAATCGCCCGTCATCCACCTCGAGTCGGCGCTGAACGCGTCGGCTGCGTGTGCGCTACCGGCCAGCATCATCGCCGCAACGGCTGACAACTGGCAGATAAGCTGGGCGTTGTTTTTCTTTTTCATCCCTACATCCTCGTCTTTATTTATTGTTATTAACTGTTTTTATCTAACGCGGTTTACAACGATTGCGGCGAATGTCCCCATCCACCGCATACTCCTTTCCTGTGGGAGCAAACCTGTTCCCACACTTATTCTTCACCGCCCCTTGAACTGCGCTACGTTTGCAGTCCGGGCATCTGTTTGCGGCTGACCGGCCACGCCCAGGCGTTCGCCGGACTGGGCATCGAACAGCAGCACTTTCGATGGATCGAATTGCAGCGTCAGGGTCTCCCCGACTTGCGGCGCCACGTCGGGTGCCAGGCGGCAGCAAACCTTGGTGTCGTTGAGGCTGACGAACACCAGGGTGTCCGGCCCGGTAGGCTCGGTGACCTGCACTTCGGCGCGAATGGTCGGCAAGCCATTGGGCTCGCTGCCCGCCAGCATGATCTGCTCCGGGCGCATGCCCAGGATCACTTCGCGGTCTTCCAGGCCGGCGTCCTGCATGCCCATCGGCAGTTCGCAACGGGCCTGGCCGCTGTCTAGCAGCGCCAGCAGGCGACCGTCCTTGCGTTGCAGGCGCAGCGGGATGAAGTTCATCGGCGGCGAACCGATGAAGCTCGCCACGAACAGGTTGGCCGGGTTGGTGTAGATGTCTTTCGGGGTGCCGAATTGCTGGATGATCCCGTCCTTCATCACCGCCACTTTGTCGCCCAGGGTCATGGCTTCGATCTGGTCGTGGGTCACGTAGACCGTGGTGGTCTTCAGGCGCTGGTGCATCAGTTTCATTTCAGTGCGCATCTCGACCCGCAGCTTGGCGTCGAGGTTGGACAGCGGTTCGTCGAACAGGTAGATCTTCGGCCGCCGCGCCAGCGCCCGGCCCATGGCCACGCGCTGTTGTTGGCCGCCGGAAAGCTGGCCGGGCTTGCGATTGAGCAGGTGCTCGATCTGCAGCAGCTTGGCCACGCGGTTGACTTCTTCGTCGATGGCCGACTGGTTCATCTTGCGGATTTTCAGGCCGAACTCGATGTTCTCGCGCACGCTCATGGTCGGGTACAGCGCGTAGGACTGGAACACCATGGCGATGTCACGATCCTTCGGGCTCATGCCGCTGACATCCTGGTCACCGATCATGATCGCGCCGCCGGTAATGGTCTCGAGGCCGGCGATGCAGTTCATCAGCGTCGACTTGCCGCAGCCCGAAGGTCCGACGAGGATCAGGAACTCACCGTCCTTGATCGACAACTCGATGTTCTTCAGGGTGTCCGGCAGGCCGGCACCATAGGTCTTGTTTACATTGCGAAGTTCAAGCGTTGCCATGATTACCCCTTGACTGCGCCGGCCGTCAGGCCGCGCACGAAATACTTGCCTGCGACCACATAGACCAGCAGGGTCGGCAGCCCGGCGATCATCGCCGCCGCCATGTCCACGTTGTATTCCTTGGCCCCGGTACTGGTGTTGACCAAGTTGTTCAGCGCCACTGTGATGGGCTGCGAATCACCGCTGGAGAACACCACGCCGAACAGGAAGTCGTTCCAGATCTGCGTGAACTGCCAGATCAGGCACACCATGATGATCGGGGTGGACATCGGCAGGATGATCCGCCGAAAGATGGTGAAGAAACCCGCACCGTCCAGTCGCGCCGCCTTCACCAGTGCATCGGGAATGCTCACGTAGTAGTTACGGAAGAACAGTGTGGTGAACGCCAGGCCGTAGACCACGTGCACGAACACCAGGCCCGTGGTGGTGCTGGCCAGGCCCATCTTGCCGAGGGTGAACGAGGCCGGCAGCAGCACAGTCTGGAACGGCAGGAAGCACCCGAACAGCAACAGGCCGAAGAACAACTGCGAACCGCGAAAGCGCCACATCGACAACACGTAGCCGTTCAAGGCACCGATGGCGGTAGAGATCAGCACCGCCGGGACGGTGATCTTGATCGAGTTCCAGAAGTAGCCGTCCACCGTGGCCCAGGCCTTGACCCAGCCGATGCCGCTGACCACGGTCGGCCAGCTCAGCAGGTTGCCGGTGCTGATGTCTTCCGGCGTCTTGAAGCTGGTCAGCAACATGACCACCAATGGCACCAGGTAAAGCAGTACGGCGAGGATCAGCACCGCGTAGATCGCGATGCGACTCAGGCTGATGGAAGGTTTGGCAGCGAGACTAGTCATGACGCTTGGTCCTCAGCTCGGAGTACAGGTAAGGCACGATGATTGCGAGGATCGCACCGAGCATCAGGATTGCGCTGGCCGAGCCCATGCCCATCTGGCCGCGACTGAAGGTGAAGGAATACATGAACATCGCTGGCAGGTCGGAGGAATAACCCGGGCCACCGGCCGTCATCGCCGCCACCAGGTCGAAGCTCTTGATCGCGATGTGCGCCAGGATCATCACGGCGCTGAAGAACACCGGGCGCAGGCTCGGCAGCACCACTTTCCAGTAGATGCGCGGCATGCTCGCGCCATCGATCTGCGCGGCACGGATGATCGATTGATCGACACCCCGCAGGCCGGCCAGGAACATCGCCATGATGAAGCCCGAGGCCTGCCACACCGCCGCGATCACCAGGCAGTACACCACGCGGTCCGGGTCGATCAGCCAGTCCAGGCGGAAGCCTTCCCAACCCCAGTCACGCAACAATTTGTCCAGGCCCATGCCCGGGTTGAGCAGCCATTTCCAGGCCGTACCGGTGACGATCATCGAGAGCGCCATCGGGTACAGGTAAATGGTGCGGATGAAACCTTCGCGACGAATGCGCTGGTCGAGAAACACCGCCAGCAGCACGCCGATCACCAGGGTGATGCCGATGAACATGCCACCAAAGAGCACCAGGTTCTTGCTCGCCACCCACCAGCGGTCGTTGTCCATCAGCCGGGCGTATTGCGCCAGGCCGGCCCATTTGTAGTTCGGCAAGAACGTCGAGGTGGTGAACGACAGGACGAAGGTCCACAAGATATAGCCATAGAAGCCCACCAGAACGATGAACATGCTCGGCGCCAGCACCAGTTTCGGGAGCCAACGCTGTAATGCATCGAACGGCGAGGCCTTGCTGAACACAGCGACAGAACTCATGGGAAGATCCAAAACAAGGTTACAAGGGCATCCCTTTGTGGGAGCGAGCTTGTGTGGGAGCTGAGCGTGCTCGCGATGAAGGCGCCTCGGTCTTTCTAATGACCGCGTTATCGTTCATCGCGAGCAAGCTTTGCTCCCACAGGCTCGTTCCCACAAGGGACCGCGGCGCAAATTACTTGGCAGACTGAACCGCTGCGCCCAGTTTCTTGGCAGCATCGGCCGGGTCGGCTTTCGGGTCGTTGATGTAGTTGGTCACCACGTCAAAGAACGCACCCTGTACCGCCAGCGTGGTCGCCATGTTGTGCGCCATGCTCGGTTGCAGGCCGCCGGACTTGGCGTCCGTCAGGAAGTCCTTGGCCGCGGTCTGGGCGCAGGAATCGAAACCGTACTTGGCCATGTCGCCCAGCATGTCGTTGCGCACCGGGATCGAGCCTTTGTTGATGCTGAAGACTTTCTGGAAGTTCTCACCCAGCACGACCTTGGCGATATCCTGCTGGCCGGCCGCGGTGCCCGCGTCCTTCTGCTTGAACACCGCCAGGGAGTCGATGTTGTAGGTGAAGGCCTTGTCGGTGCCCGGGAAGGCCACGCACTCGTAGTCCTTGCCGGCGACTTTCTTCGCCGCGGTCCACTCGCTCTTGGCCCAGTCACCCATGATCTGCATGCCGGCCTTGCCGTTGATGACCTTGGCCGCTTCCAGGTTCCAGTCCTGGCCCTTGCCGTCGGCGTCCATGTAGGTCGCGACTTTCTTGAGTTCGGTCAGTGCCTTGACCATTTCCGGACCGGTCAGGGCCTTGTTGTCCAGGTCGACCAGGGCCTTCTTGTAGCCATCTGCACCCATCACCGAGAGCACCACGGCTTCGAACACGGTGCTGTCCTGCCAAGGCTGGCCACCGTGGGCGAGCGGAATGAAGCCCGCAGCCTTGAGCTTGTCGCCGGCCGCGTAGAATTCTTCGAGGGTGGTTGGGTTCTTGGTGATACCGGCTTTCTTGAAGACTTCCGGGTTGATCCACAGCCAGTTGACGCGGTGGATGTTCACCGGCACGGCAACGTAGTCACCGTCGTACTTCACGGTATCGGAGACTTTCTTGTCGAGCAGGCTGTCCCACTTCTCGGCCTTGGCAACGTCCTTGAGGATGTCGGTGTCGAGCAGCCCGGTGGACGCCCATTCCTGGATGTCCGGGCCCTTGATCTGGGCGACACCCGGTGGGTTGCCGGCCACGGCACGGCTCTTGAGCACGGTCATGGCAGTGGAACCGCCACCACCGGCGACAGCGCCGTCCTTCCAGGTAAAGCCGTCTTTCTCTACCTGGGCCTTGAGCACATCGACCGCGGCTTTTTCACCACCCGACGTCCACCAGTGGACGACTTCCACGGAACCTTTGGATTCGGCGGCAAGGGTAGTGACAGGGAAGGCTGCGACGGGAAGCAGGGAAGCAAGAGAAATGACAGTAGCGAGGCGAGAAATCGCATTCATCTAGAATTACCTTTCTTGTTGTTATGCATGCAAGTCTGGTGCTTGCGCTGCATGGATTCTAATCAGAGGGAATCCCTTCGCAGGTAACGAAGGGACGTGCAAATGTCACGACATGGTTACACAGGCGCTGGGCTGGATAACCGCGCCAGGGCTGACGCCATGCTCGGTGCCAGGGGCAGGCGCGGGATCAGGACCGCCTGCCAGGCGTGATACAAGTCCGGCTTGCCCGGCCAGATATCGGCGCTGGGACGGTTTTGCGGATCGAGTTCGTGATGCCAGCTGCCGTTGCAGCGATCGATGAAATGTTTGTCGCAGAATTCCCAGAAGCACCGGTACCAGGCTTCGTACTTCGCCTCGTCGGTGCGCTTGAGCAAGGCGCTGGCAGCGGCCGCCGCTTCGGCGTGAACCCAATGCAGGCGGTGACGAACCACCGCGCGGTTGTCCCAGTCCAGGGTGTAGACAATGCCCGGCGCGCCATCGACGTCCCAGCCATGGCGGCAGTTCTGGTCGAAGAGTTTTTGCGCGTCCTGGGCCAGCCACCCTGGGGTCAGCATGCCGATCTGGACCCGTGCGGCTTCAAGGTGCAGCAGCAGCCGCGCCCATTCGAAACCGTGGCCGGGGGTGGTGCCATAGGGGCGGAAACCATCGGCAGGATTGTCCTGGTTGTATTCGCGCAGCGGCTGCCAGTGACGGTCGAAATGCTCCACCACCAGATAGTCGTTGGCGGCGGCATGGCCGTGGATCACCCGCTCGACGATACGCAGGGCACGAACCAGCCAACGAGGATCGTCGGTGGCATCGGCCAGGGCCAGGAAGGCTTCGGTGGCGTGCATGTTGCTGTTGGCGCCGCGATAGGACTCTTCCTCGCTCCAGTCGCGGTTGAAGGATTCGCGCAACGCGCCCTCCTCCTCACACCAGAAATGCTCATCGATGATCCGCACCGCTTCGTCCAGCAACGCCGCAGCGCCAGGACGCTGGGCCACCACCGCGGAACTGGCCGCCAGGGCAACGAATGCATGCAGGTAGGCCGCCTTGCCAGCACCGTCTTCATCAGGCCGCGTCGTGGCGAACCAGCCACCGTGCTCGGCGTCGCGCAAACGGCCATTGAGTGCCTGGATGCCGTGGTCCACCAACTCGGCAAAACCCGGCAGGCCCTGGATGTGAGCCATGGCGAAGCTGTGGGTCATGCGCGCGGTGTTCATGGTTTCGGCCCGGGCATCGGCCGGCAGGCGCCCAAGCTCATCCAGGTTGCCAAAGCCGTCCGGCAGCTTCGAGGCCTTGGCGAACGCCAGCAGCCGCAAGCCTTCGGCGGCAAGCCATTGCTGGTGGGCAGGGGCATTCAGCCAACTGCTGAAGGCCGGTTGGA
The DNA here is from genome assembly GCF_017351395.1 of Pseudomonas sp. FW305-28. Lineage (NCBI taxonomy): Bacteria > Pseudomonadati > Pseudomonadota > Gammaproteobacteria > Pseudomonadales > Pseudomonadaceae > Pseudomonas > Pseudomonas sp. FW305-28. The sequence goes on along the minus strand of NZ_JACNDD010000043.1, from coordinate 35,386 downwards.
AGGTGTCCATCGGGGTACCTTTTTTGTTGTTTTGACGCAGGGAGTCTAAACAAGGGATGGCGGGTGGCAGGTAACGAAAGGGGCGAGTTATGTCACTGACTCGTGACATTTGACTGGGAGAGATGGGTTGAGACGAATGGCGCCATCGCGAGCAAGCTCGCTCCCACAGGGGTTTTGTGAACGCCGAAGATCCAGTGTGGGAGCGAGCTCGCTCGCGATGAACGATGACGCGGTCTGATCAATCCACACTGCGAGGCAACTGCAAGGTCACCCGCAACCCACCCTCACGCAGGTTTTGCAGGCTCACCTCCCCCCCATGGCTGTGGGCGATATTGCGGGCTATGCCCAGGCCCAGGCCATAGCCCTGCTGTTGCCCGGCGAGGCGGAAGTGCGGTTCGAAGACTTGCTCCAGGCGCTGCTCCGGCACACCCGGCCCTTCGTCGTCGACGTGCAGGATGAACGCGGTTTCATCGTCATCGATGTGCAGGTGGGCGTTCTGTCCGTATTTCAAGGCATTGTCGATCAGGTTGCCGATGCAGCGCTTGAGGGCCAGCGGCTTGCCGGGATACGGCGCCAGCGCCCGACCATCCTGGGTCACCCGGCCGTTGCCGTTGGGTGCCAGGTAAGGCTCCACCAGGCAATCGAGCACATGGTTGAGGTCCACCGGCTCGATGTTTTCGTGGATGTCGGTGTCCTTGACGCATTGCAGCGCGCCTTTGACCAGCAGCTCCAGCTCATCCAGGTCACGGCCGAACTTGGCTTGCAGGTTTTCGTCCTCCAGCAGCTCGACCCGCAGCCGCAATCGAGTGATCGGTGTGCGCAAGTCGTGGGAAATCGCGCTGAACAACTGGCTGCGCTCCGTCAGGTAACGGCTGATGCGTTCGCGCATGGCATTGAACGCTCGCCCCACTTCCACCACTTCGCTGCCACCGCCCTCGGCCACCGGTTCCACTTCGGCCCCCAGGGACATGTCGCGCGCGGCCCGGGCCAGACGCTTGAGGGGCCGGCTTTGCCAATGCACCAGCAAACCGATGAACAGCAACAACAGGCTGCTGGTGAGCACGATGAAACCGACCTGTTGCTTGGGCAGGTCTTGTTCTTCGAGGCTGGTGTAGGGTTCGGGCAGCAACGAGGCGATGTACAGCCATTCCCCCGGCGCCATCTGGATCTGCGTGACCAGCACCGGCGGATTCACCGGTTCCAGCGTCAGGGCATAGTGGGCCCACGAACGAGGCAGTTCATCGAGCTTGAGCCCGGCATTGAAAATCCGCAGGTCGTCGGGGCTGACAAACGTCACCGAGATGTCGGCGTTAGTGCCCAAGGAGCGACGCAGCACTTCATCCACGGCCTTGAGCACCGCCTGCTTGCGCGGCGTCACCGGCAGCACGTCCATGCCCAGGGGCTTGTCGTTGAGGGTGACGACGAACCGCGTACCGCCCATGCTGCGCAGTTGGTCCAGCACCAATGGCCGGTACGCCACCGGCAGCGAACGCAAGTAACTGACGCTGGCGGTCATCGAATGGGCCAGGCTACGGGCGCTGGTGACCAGGCCTTCGAGCTGGGTGGCGCGCAGTTGCGAGACCCAGATCAGGCTGGACAGGGTCTGGGCGAACAACACCACCAGCAAGGTCAGCAGTAGCATGCGGCCCAGCAACGAGCGCGGTACCGGTACCCGCCGGGCGATTTTCCTGATCCAGTCAATGCCCATTGCTGGCAACCACGCTGGCCGCCAGTTGATAACCGCTGCCACGCACCGTGCGAATCAGCCGCGGTGGTTTGTCGGTGTCACGCAGGCGCTGGCGCAGGCGACTGACCGCCATGTCGACGATCCGGTCCAGGGGCATCAACTCACGACCACGGGTCGCATTGCCGATGGTGTCGCGGTCGAGGATTTCCTGGGGATGATCGAGAAACAGCTTGAGCAGGGCGAAGTCGGCGCCGGAGAGAATCACTTCTTCACCGTCGGTGTGGAACAGCCGATGGCTGACCATGTCCAGCCGCCATTCATCGAAGGCCAGCACTTCACCGCCGGAGCGTTCCTGGCCGAATTGCGCCCGGCGCAGCAGCGCCTTGATGCGCGCCTGCAACTCACGCGGGCTGAACGGTTTGCCCAGGTAATCATCGGCGCCCAGCTCAAGGCCGATGACCCGGTCGGCCTCGTCGGAACTGGCGGTGAGCATGATGATCGGCACATGGGCCTGGCGTGGGTGCTGGCGAACCCAGCGGCAAAGGCTGAAGCCGTCTTCATCGGGCAGCATCACATCGAGGATCACCAGGTCGCTCGGCGCATCGTTAAACGCCTGGCGAAACCCGGCGCCGTCGGGCGTGGTACGCACCTGGAACCCCGCACGGCTGAGGTAGGTGTCCAGCAGTTCGCGAATCTCCTGGTCGTCGTCGACCAACAAAATCGATTTGTTTACTGAACTCACGGGCCTCGTCCTTGTTGTTTGGATTGGGGCGATTATGCCTGATGGACAAGGCCTACAAACACACCACAAAAACTCTGTGGGAGCGAGCTTGCTCGCGATAGCGGTGCAACAGTCAACCTCAACGGCGACTGCCACTCCATCATCGCGAGCAAGCTCGCTCCCACAGGGGTGGGGTACCTATCGAACCTTAGGCGGCGGCGGATTGCTCCAACGCCACGCCCGCGCCCATCAGGCCGGAGTAGGGTGCGGTCACCAGCCAGACCGGAATGCCCTTGAAGTAATCGCTCATGCAACCCTTGTCGGCGAAGCAGCGGGCGAAACCGCTTTCGAGGAAGAAATCGGCAAAACGCGGGACCACGCCACCGACGATGTAGACGCCGCCGCGTCCGCCCAGGGTCAACACGTTGTTGCCGGCCACGCGCCCCAGCCAGCGGCAGAACTGCTCGAGCACTTCCAGGGCGATGGGGTCGCCGGCCAGGCCGGCCGCGGTGATGGATTCGGGGGTGTCGAGTACCGGCACATGGCCGTCCACTGCGCAAATGGCCCGGTACACCCGAGGCAAACCGCTGCCGCTCAAGGCGGTTTCGGCGCTGACGTGGCCGATCTCGTTGTAGATGTGCTGCCACAGCTGGGTTTCCCGCGGGCTGCTCATGGGCAGGTCGACATGGCCGCCCTCCCCCGGCAACGCGGCGAAACGGCCCTCACCCAGGTCCAGCAGCGTGCCGACGCCCAGCCCGGTGCCCGGCCCGATCACCACCGCCGGACGCATCGGCTCCGGGGTGCCTTCGCACACGACCCGGTACTCATCGGGACGCAAGCAGGTCATGCCCAAGGCCATGGCCGAGAAGTCGTTGACCAGCAACAGCTTCTCCACCTGCAGGGTCTTGCAGAACGCCAGATTGCTCAGGCGCCAGTGATTGTTGGTAAAGCGAAACTCATCGCCGCTCACGGGACCGGCCACCGACAGGCACACCGAACCGATGGCGCCCGGTTTCAGGCCCAGACCGCTCAGGTACACCTGGATGGCATCTTCCGGGCAGGCGTAATCCGCCGTTGCCAACACCTGGATGTTTTCCAGGGTGTGGTTTTTCCACAGCGCGAAGCGTGCGTTGGTCCCACCGATGTCACCGACCAAAGCCAGTTTCAATTAAGCGTCTCCAGGGCAGATGTGAAGGCGCTGGCGCCCTGCTCCGCCGAGCTGAAGGCCATGCGCATGAAACCGAACAGCTCGCGACCGGTGCCGATGTTGTTGCCCAACAGGCCCTTGGCCGGCGTGCGCGCGGCGAATTCCTCGGCGTCCACCTTCAATTCCAAGGTGCCTTTGACGCCATCGACACGGATGATATCGCCCTCCTGCACCCGGGCCAACGCACCACCGACATAAGCTTCGGGGCTGACATGAATGGCCGCCGGGATTTTCCCCGACGCGCCGGACATGCGCCCGTCGGTCACCAGCGCCACTTTGAAGCCACGGTCCTGCAACACACCCAGGAATGGCGTCATCTTGTGCAGCTCCGGCATGCCGTTGGAGCGCGGGCCCTGGAAGCGCATCACCGCGACAAAATCCTTTTCCAGCAGGCCGGCCTTGAACGCGTCTGCCAGGTCCTGCTGGTCCTGGAAGACCATGGCCGGGGCTTCGACAATCTGGTTTTCCAGGGCCACGGCCGAGACCTTCATCACCCCACGGCCCAGATTGCCTTCCATCACGCGCAACCCACCTTCTGGCGAGAAGGCGCGGGCCACCGGGCGCAGGATGTTTTCGTCGAGACTTTCGATCGGGCCGTCGCGCCATACCAACTCGCCATCCTCCAGGAACGGTTCCTGGGTGTAGCGGCTCAGGCCGTGGCCGAGCACGGTGTTGACGTTTTCATGCAGCAAGCCGGCTTCCAGCAACTCACGGATCAGGAACGACATGCCGCCGGCAGCCTGGAAGTGGTTGATGTCGGCCTTGCCGTTCGGGTAGACGTGGCTCAGGGTCGGCACCACCTCGGAGAGGTCGGCCATGTCTTGCCAGGTCAACTGGATACCCGCTGCCATGGCGATGGCCGGCATGTGCAGGGTGTGGTTGGTGGAACCGCCGGTGGCGTGCAGCGCAACGATGGAATTGACCAGCGAGCGCTCGTCGACGATTTCGCCGATGGGCATGAAATTGCCGCTTTGCTTGGTCATGCGCGTCACCTGGAACGCCGCTTCACGGGTCAGGGCATCGCGCAGCGGCGTGTTCGGGTTGACGAACGAGGCGCCCGGCAAGTGCAGGCCCATCACTTCCATCAACAACTGGTTGGTGTTGGCGGTGCCGTAGAAGGTACAGGTGCCGGGGCTGTGGTAGGACTTCATCTCCGATTCCAGCAGCTCTTCGCGGGTGGCCTTGCCTTCGGCGTAGCGCTGGCGCACGTCGGCTTTTTCCTTGTTGGAAATGCCCGAGACCATCGGCCCGCCTGGCACGAAGATCGTCGGCAAGTGACCGAAGCGCAGCGCGCCCATCATCAGGCCCGGGACGATCTTGTCGCAGATGCCGAGCATCAGCGCACCGTCGAACATGTTGTGGGACAGCGCCACCGCCGTGGAGAGCGCGATCACTTCGCGGCTCGGCAGGCTCAGTTCCATCCCCGCCTCGCCCTGGGTCACGCCGTCGCACATCGCCGGCGTGCCTCCGGCGAACTGGCCGACCGAGCCAATCTCGCGCAGGGCTTTCTTGATTTGTTCCGGGAAGGTTTCGTAGGGCTGGTGGGCCGAGAGCATGTCGTTATAGGACGACACGATGGCGATGTTGGCGGCGTTCATCATCCGCAGGTGGTGTTTGTCTTCGGTGCCGCAACCGGCCACGCCGTGAGCGAAGTTGGCGCACTGCAGCTTGCCGCGCATCGGACCGTCGCTGGCGGCATCACGGATCAATGCAAGGTAAGCCTGACGCGTGGCGCGGCTGCGGGCGATAAGCCGTTCGGTGACCTCAAGAACGCGGGGATGCATGTGTAGAACTCCAGGCTAACGGGTGTGGCGACCTGATTGTCTATGCTGGTCAAAAGCCCGCTGCGCGCTGTGTGGAAGGCGAGGCGACAGACGATTTTTGACCATTCGGACCAGTTGATTCAGGTCACTCGTTGTAGATAAAACAAAATATTGCCACTAAAAAGGCTTGTTTTCTATTTTTATGCGAATAATCTTGTAATTCCAACAACAAATCGACGGCGGCGCAGTTAATGACTCTTCGAATCGCAATCAATGGTTTTGGCCGCATCGGCCGCAACGTCCTCCGTGCACTGTATACCCAAGGCTATCGTCGCGACCTGCAGATCGTCGCCATCAACGACCTGGGCGACAGTGCAATCAATGCCCATCTGCTCAAGTTCGACACCGTGCATGGCACCTTCGACGCCGACGTCCAGCACGATCACGAAAGCCTGACGGTCAATGGCGACCGCATCTCGGTCAGCGCCATCCGCAACCCGGCCGAACTGCCTTGGGCGGCCGAGAAGATCGACGTCGTGTTCGAATGCACCGGTCTGTTCACCGACCGCGCCAAGGCCGCCGCCCATATCAGCGCCGGCGCCCGCAAGGTGATCATTTCGGCCCCGGCCAAGGGCGCCGATGCCACCGTCGTGTATGGCGTGAACCACGACATCCTGCGCCAGTCCCACCAGATCATCTCCAACGCTTCGTGCACCACCAACTGCCTGGCCCCGGTGGCCCAGGTGCTGCACCGCGAGCTGGGCATCGAAAGCGGCCTGATGACCACCATCCATGCCTACACCAACGACCAGAACCTGACCGACGTCTACCACAGCGACCCGTACCGTGCTCGCTCGGCCACGCAGAACATGATCCCGAGCAAGACCGGCGCCGCCGAAGCGGTGGGCCTGGTGCTGCCGGAACTGGCCGGCAAGCTGACCGGCATGGCGGTGCGCGTACCGGTGATCAACGTCTCGCTGGTGGACCTCACCGTGCAGCTCAAGCGCGAAGCGTCGGCCGAGGAAGTCAACGAACTGCTGCGCCAGGCCAGCCAGCATTCGAAGATCCTCGGCTACAACACCCTGCCGCTGGTCTCCAGCGATTTCAACCACAACCCGCTGTCGTCGATCTTCGACGCCAACCACACCAAGGCCAGCGGCAAGCTGCTCAAGGTACTGGCCTGGTATGACAACGAATGGGGTTTCTCCAACCGCATGCTGGATAACTGCCTGGCGTTGTGTAACGCCGAATAACTGACACGGCAGTATTGAGCCTTTCTGTGGGAGCGAGCTTGCTCGCGATAGCGGTGTATCAGCCAACATCGATGGCGACTGACACGCCATCATCGCGAGCAAGCTCGCTCCCACAAGGGTTCACACTCGTGAAATGAATCAAGGCTTGACCCGCAACGTAGATGATAAGCATTATCATCCACTCGAACCGGATCGGGCCCTACCGTGAGTCAATCGCGCTTTCATCACGTCTTCCTCGCCCAGCGCACGCCGCTGCTGCGCACCCTCGAGCGCATGGTCAGCAACCCCAGTACCGCCGAAGACCTGCTTCAGGAAACCTACCTGCGTGTCACCCGTGCACTGGCCGAACACACGGTCGAGCACCTCGAACCCTTTGTTTTCCAGACCGCCCGCAACCTGGCGCTGGACCATTTGCGTGCCCGGCGCATCCAGGCCCGAACCCTGCTGGATGACGTGCCGCTGGAAGTCGTCCAAAACGTCGTCGCCCCCCAGAGCAGCGCCGAGGACGCCGCCCATGCCCAGCAACTGCTCGAGCGCCTGAATGTCAGCCTGCAGGCCCTGAGCCCGCGACAACGGCAGATCTTCATCCTCAACCGCCTGCATGGCCACAGTTACCAGGAAATCGCCGAACGGCTGAGCGTGTCCCTGAGCACGGTGCAAAAGGAACTGAAACTGATCATGGCGATCTGTGTGGGTGTGGCTGAACGCAGTCTATAGTTTCACGTTGCGCACAGGCTTGCCTCCTACTGCCTGCGGCTTGTAGCTTGTGCTGGCCGCTAATACGAGAACCCACCGTGACGGACAACTCCCCTTCTCCTGCGCCGACGCCGGAAACCGCCCATGCCATGGAGCAGGCGCTGGACTGGCTGATCCTGCTGGACAGCCCCAGCGAGGAACAGACGCGGCAGTTCCAGGCCTGGCTGGCGGCCGATCCACGTCATGGCGAGGCCTTCGCCCGGGCCCACGCGATCTGGAATGGCCCACAGGTGATGGCCAGTGCCCGTCGACTTGAAACCGCGCCCAAGGTCACCGCGCTGTCGCGCCTGCGTGCCCACTGGAAACCCCTGGCCACCGCCGCCGTGTTGTTTCTCGGCCTGTTCAACTTCAGCGACCTGCCCCTGCGCTTGCAGGCCGATCACCTGACCGTGGTCGGTGAGCGCCAGCGCCTGCAATTGGAAGACGGCTCCAAGGTCCTGCTCAACACCGACTCGGCGTTCTCCAGCACGTTCAACGAACAACGGTACGTGGCCCGCTTGTACAAGGGCGAGGCCTTCTTCGAAGTCCCGGGCAACCGTACCCTGCCGCTGGAAATCGACGCCGGCCCGGTCACCGCCAGCGTCAGCGACACCACGTTCGCCGTGCGTTACCTCGACGGCGTGGCCCAAGTCCAGGTGCAGCGCGGCGATGTGGATCTGCGGGCCAACCGCAACGACACCCATGTGCGGCTGTCGGCCGGGGAGAGTATCCGCATCGGCCCCAATGGCTTCGACCGCCCGGCCCGTCTCGATGCCAACACCGACCTGGCCTGGGTCCAGGGTCGGCTGGTGTTCGAGAACCGGCCGCTGAGCCAAGTACTGGCCGAGCTGCGCCGCTACTACCCCGGCTGGATCATCAACAGTAACGAACAGCTGGCCAATGTCGCGGTGACCGGCAATTACCGCCTCGATCAGCCGCTGGACGTGGTCCGCTCCCTGGCCCATATCACCTCGGCGCGGCTTCAGGAATTCCCAGCGCTGGTGATCTTGAACTAAATGAGAATTATTTTTACTCGATAGGCTCCGCTGGTTCGTCTCGTTATAGCCAATGCAATTGATTCGCATCCAGCGATGCGATCTGCACCTATAACAGATGCGACACGGAGCGCTATCGATGTCCTCTCGCCTTACTTGCCGGTTTCTTGCCCCCTCTTGCACGCTGTCATTGCTCACCGCCGCCATCCTGATGGCCGGCACTGCGCCGCTCGCCCTGGCTGCCACCGCCGTACAACCCCCTGCCCGCAACATGGGCGACTACACCTTTGCCATCGCCCGACAGCCACTGGTCTCGGCCTTGAATGCATTCACCGCGGTCACCGGCTGGCAAGTCGGCATGCCGGCGGAACTGGCCGAAGGCGTCGCCTCGCCAGGGGTGAACGGCTCGCTGCCGCCTGAAAAAGCCCTGGAGCGCCTGTTGGTGGGGACCCAGCTGGGCTACCGCAAGCTGGGCGACAACAGCATCGTGCTGGAAAAGCGCAGCAGCGGCAGCGCGATGGAGCTGCAACAGGTGACCATCAGCGCCACCCGCCAGGAACAGGACATCACCAGCGTACCCAGCACGGTCACCGTCCACGACCGCCAGGAACTGGACCGCAACAACGTCAATACCCTCAAGGACCTGGTGCGCTATGAACCGGGCGTGTCGGTGGGCGGTGCGGGCCAGCGCGGCGGCATCAGCGGCTATAACATTCGCGGCATCGACGGCAACCGGATCCTGACCCAGGTCGACGGCGTGGAAGTACCCGGCGGTTTCTTCAACGGCCCCTACGCCAAGACCCAGCGCAATTACGTCGACCCGGAAATCATCAAGCGCGTGGAAATCCTCCGCGGTCCGGCCTCGGTGCTGTACGGCAGCAATGCCATTGGCGGTGCCGTCAGCTACTTCACCCTCGATCCGGACGACATCATCAAGCCCGGCCAGGACGTTGGCGCCCGCCTGAAGACCGGCTACAGCTCCGCCGACGAGAGCTGGCTCAAGTCCGCCACCGTCGCCGGCCGCAGCGGCCCATTCGATGGCCTGCTGCACTACAGCCAGCGCGACGGTCACGAAACCGAATCCTACGGCAGCCACAACGGCACCGGCCTGGACCGCACCGCCGCCAACCCGGAAGACGTGCGCGCCAACAACGTGCTGGCCAAGCTCGGCTGGAACTACAGCGATGACGCACGCCTTGGCCTGGTCTACGAGAAGTACAAGGACGACCGCGACAGCGACCTGAAAAGCGCCTACGGCGGCCCCTACGCCAACGGCCAGCCGGCGATCCCCGACTTTGTACTGCCCGGCGGCATGTACCAGTGGCGCACCGGCAACGACACCATCACCCGCGAGCGTTTCGGCCTGGAGCACAGCTTCGCCCTCGACAGCTTGCTGGCCGATCACATCAAGTGGAGCCTGAATCACCAGGTCGCCAAGACCGACCAGAGCACCGCCGAGTTCTATTTCCCGATCACCCGCCAGGTCCTGCGCACCCGGGATACCCTCTACGAAGAAAAGCAGTGGGTCTTCGATGCGCAACTGGACAAGGCCTTCAGCATCGCCGACACCGATCACGCGCTGACCTACGGCACCACGATCAAGCAACAGAAAGTCACCGGCTCGCGCAGCGGCAATGGCGTGTGCCTGGCGGTGGGTGTCGGTTGCTCTGCGGTGGGCGCCATCAGCACCCGGGACGTGCTGGCAAAAGCCAGTGACTTCCCGGACCCGACCATCAACAGCTACGCCCTGTTCGTCCAGGACCAGATCAGTTGGGACAAATGGACCTTCACGCCTGGCCTGCGCTACGACTACACCCAGCTCAAGCCGCACCTGACCGAGGAATTCCTCAACACCGTGGACCCCACCAGTGGTGGTGAGGTCAGCGACAAGAACAAGACCTGGCACCGCGTCTCGCCGAAATTCGGCGTGACCTATGCCCTGACCGACCAGTACACCTGGTACGGGCAGTACGCCGAGGGTTTCCGCACCCCGACCGCCAAGGCCCTGTATGGCCGTTTCGACAACCCTGGCGCTGGCTATAGCGTGGAGCCCAACGCCGACCTGGAAGCGGAAAAAAGCCAGGGCTACGAGACCGGCCTGCGCGGCCGCTTCGACTCCGGCTCGTTCGACGTGGCGGTGTTCTACAACAAGTACCGCGACTTCATCAACGAGGACGCCATCACCCCCGGTGCCGACCAGTTGACCTTCCAGAGCAACAACATCAAGCACGCCACCATCAAGGGTGCCGAAATCAAGGGACGCCTGGACCTGGACGTGCTGGGCGCGCCAAAGGGCCTGTACACCCAAGGTTCGGTGGCCTACGCCTACGGTCGCAACAACGACACCGGCGAGCCGCTCAACAGCGTCAACCCGCTCACCGGCGTGTTTGGCCTGGGCTACGACCAGGAGCAGTTCGGCACCTTGCTCAGCTGGACCCTGGTCAAGAAAAAGGACCGCGTCGACGACAGCAACTTCAACTCGCCCGATGGCGTGAGCAGCCAGTTCAAGACGCCAGGCTTCGGCATCCTCGACCTGACGGGTTTCTACAAGGTGACCCGCGACGTGACCGTCAGTGGCGGCCTCTACAACCTCACCGACAAGAAATACTGGCTGTGGGATGACGTGCGCGGCTACGACAGCGTCGGCGAAGCGGCCGTGCTGAGCCCCGCCAACCTCGATCGCCTGACCGCGCCCGGGCGTAACTTCGCGGTGAACCTGATCTGGGATATCTGACCCGATTTCCCAGGCAACACAAACACCTGTGGCGAGGAGAGTCATGTGGGAGCAAGGCTTGCCCGCGATGAAGGCGATGCGGTCTTTCAGAGATCGAGGCGCCTGTTTCGCGAGCAAGCTTTGCTCCCACAGCCCTCGCCACAGCGATCTAATTCAAAGGAATTGTTCATGACCACACAACGTCCCGCTTCACGTTCCCAACGCCTGAACCAGATCACCCACGAGCCTCACAGCAAGCTCGACGCCCTGGTCAAGGCCCACGCCCCGTTCGAAACCCCGGCCAGCTTCGCCCGTTTCGTCCTCGCCCAGTACCTGTTCCAGTCGGAACTGGTGGCGCTGTACAACGACGCCGAGCTGTCCGCCCTGATTCCCGACCTGCCGGCCCGTTGCCGGGCCGACGCAGCCAAGGCGGATCTCGCCGACCTGGACACCGAAGTCCCCGCGCCGGTGGCCGGTGCGGTGAACAAACCGACCCAGGCCGAAGCCCTGGGCTGGTTGTTCGTCTCCGAAGGTTCCAAGCTCGGCGCCGCGTTCCTGATCAAGCGTGCCGTGGGCCTGGGGCTGAGCGAAACCTTCGGCGCCCGGCACCTGGCGGAGCCTGCCGGCGGGCGCGCCGAAGGCTGGAAAACCTTCACCCGCACCCTCGACGGCCTGGCCTTCACCGCACAGCAGGAAGCCGAAGCGGATAAAGGCGCGCTGGATGCTTTCAACCGCTTTACCGTACTGCTGGAACAGGCTTATGCGGCCGAGCCGGCTTGATCTGTGGGAGCGAGCTTGCTCGCGATGGCGGACTTTCAGCCACCTTATTGGCCACCTGATACACCGCTATCGCGAGCAAGCTCGCTCCCACAAGGTAAAGTGCATGTCGGATAGAAGTACATGAGCCGCACGCCCTCCAAACTCACCCAACTGCTCTTCGCCCTGCTCGCCTACACCAGCCTGGCCATCGGCCTGGTCGCCATCGTCGTGCCCGGCCTGCCGACCACCGAATTCATCCTGCTGGCCGCCTGGGCCGCGACCCGCAGCTCGCCGCGCCTGAGCGCCTGGCTGGAGAGCCATCGATTGTTCGGGCCGATGCTGCACAACTGGCGCAATGGCAAGGTCATCCCGCGCCGGACCAAGGTGGGTGCCACCGTCAGCATGCTGCTGTGTGCCGGGCTGATGCTGGTGATGCTCGACCACGGCTGGCCGGTTTACCTGGCGCTCGCGGGTATGGGCCTGGGCAACCTGTGGATCTGGTCGCGGCCGGAACAGGCACAGGACACTTGTGGCGAGGGCGCTTGCTCCCGCTGGGCCGCAAAGCGGCCCCCAACGGATTTTTGATCTATGATCGCCCTCTCGTACTGGAGGGCTTTCGATGTCAGATCTGCTCACGTCCATGCAAACCGCACTCGGCTTGCCCACGACCCCAATCACCTTCAGCGGCGAAGGCGCCCTGCCCTCGGCCTTCGCCGTCACGGAGTTGGCCAGCGCCAGCATCGCCGTGGCGGGCCAGGCGACCGCCGCGCTCATCCACCAGCAAACCGGCCGCCTTCGGCCCGTCGAGGTCGACCGGCGCCTGGCGTCGTTCTGGTTCTCCACTTCCCTTCGCCCCATCGGCTGGAGCGTGCCGCCGATGTGGGACCCGGTGGCCGGTGACTACGCCTGCGCCGACGGCTGGATTCGCCTGCACACCAACGCACCGCATCATCGCCTGGCCGCGGAAAAAGTCCTCGGCACCTGCACCGACCGCGCCGACATGGCGGCGAGGGTGGCCCGTTGGAACAAGGCCGAGCTGGAACAGGCCGTGGTCGACGCCGGCGGTTGCGCCGCCGAGATGCGCTCGTGGCAGTCCTGGCAGGCCCATCCCCAAGGCATGGCGGTGAATGCCGAACCGCTGGTGCATCTGAGTGAAACGACTGCAGAACAGCGCAAGCCCTGGCTCGGCTCCGTGACCCAGCCACTGGCGGGCCTCAAGGTGTTGGACCTGACCCGCGTGCTGGCCGGCCCCGTCGCCAGCCGCTTCCTCGCAGGCCTGGGGGCCGACGTGCTGCGCATCGACCCGCCGACCTGGAACGAACCCGGCGTGGTCCCGGAAGTCACCCTGGGCAAACGCTGCGCCCGCCTCGACTTGCATCGGCCCGACGACCGCGCAGCGTTCGAGGCGCTGCTCAAGGACACCGACATCCTCCTGCATGGCTATCGCGCCGACGCTCTCGAACGCCTGGGCTATGGCGCCGAGCAACGCCAGCAAATCGCCCCGGGGCTGATCGATGTGAGTCTCAACGCCTATGGCTGGAGCGGCCCGTGGCAGCACCGCCGTGGCTTCGACAGCCTGGTGCAGATGAGCAGCGGCATTGCCGAAGCCGGCATGGGTTGGAAACATACTGACAAACCGACACCGCTGCCGGTGCAGGCACTGGACCACGGCACCGGCTACCTGATGGCGGCCAGTGCCCTGGTGTTGTTAACCCGGCGCCTGGAGAGGGGGCACGGCGGCTCGGCTCGCTTGTCCCTGGCGCGCACGGCGAAGCTGTTGATCGAGCGTGGCCCAGGGGACCCGACCCCATTGCGCGCCGAGGACAAGGATGATCAGGGCCTGGTGGTCGAACAAACGCCATGGGGGCCAGCCCATCGCTTGCAGGTGCCGTTGAAAATCACCGGGACGCCGTTGCAATGGACCTTGCCAGCGGCAGAACTGGGCGCCCATCGCCCGCAGTGGTAAGGGGATTGATGTGGGAGCAAGGCTTGCCCGCGATGGAAGCGCCGCAGTCTCTCAGAAATCGAGGCGCCTGTTTCGCGAGCAAGCTTTGCTCCCACATAACCCTCTCGCCAAGGCGTCACCTCAACCTCCCGGTAAGCCTCACAACGCCAAAAACCCACTGTACAACCCATACGCCGCCAAGCCCGCCCCGGACATCACGCAGGCAAAGACGCCTTTTTCCACATGGGTGAACAAGGGTTGGCGCTGCTCGCGCTTGGCCTGGGCAAACAGGATCACCCCCGGCGCATACAACAGCGCCGACAGCAGCAGGTACTTCACGCCGCCGGCATACAGCAACCACACCGCATAGCACAGCGCAACGCCACCGATACACAGGTCCTTCATGCGCCGGGCCGAGGCTTGTCCATAGGTTTCGCCCCGTGCGCAAAGCAACACCGCATAGGCTGCCGACCACAGGTACGGCACCAGGATCATCGATGACGCGAGGTAGATCAGGCTGGTATAGGTGCCCGCGGAAAACAGGGTAATCAGCAAAAACAACTGGATCATGCCATTGGTCAGCCACAACGCGTTGACCGGCGCACGGTTGGCGTTTTCCTTGGTCAGGAACGCCGGCATCGTCTTGTCCCTGGCGGTGGCATAGAGAATTTCGGCGCACAACAGCGCCCAGGACAATAGCGCGCCCAACAACGACACCGCCAGGCCGAGGCTGATCAACAACGCGCCCCAAGGCCCGACGATATGCTCCAGGACACCGGCCAGGGAGGGGTTCTGCAGTTGCGCCAGTACAGGCTGGGTCATGATCCCCAGGGACAACACGTTCACCAGTACCAGCAGCGCCAGGACCCCGAGGAAGCCGATCACTGTCGCCCGCCCGACATCCGCGCGTTTTTCCGCCCGCGCCGAATAGACACTGGCGCCTTCGATGCCAATGAACACGAACACCGTGACCAGCATCATGTGGCGCACCTGGTCCATCACGCTACCCAGGTCCGGGTTCATCTCGCCCCAGATGTCCCGGGTGAACACCTCGGCCTTGAACGCCACCGCGGCGATGACAATGAACATCACCAATGGCACCACTTTGGCGATGGTGGTCACCAGGTTGATGAACGCTGCTTCCTTGATGCCGCGCAGCACCAGGAAATGCACCGCCCACAGCAGCAACGATGCACAGGCGATGGCCACCGGCGTGTTGCCTTGGCCGAACACCGGGAAAAAATACCCCAGGGTGCTGAACAGCAATACGAAGTAGCCGACGTTGCCCATCCAGGCACTGATCCAGTAGCCCCACGCGGAAGAGAAACCCATGTAGTCGCCGAAACCGGCCTTGGCGTAGGCATAGACACCCGAGTCCAGTTCCGGCTTGCGATTGGCCAGGGTCTGGAACACGAAGGCCAGGGTCAGCATGCCGACGGCGGTAATGGCCCAACCGATCAGCACCGCTCCAACGTCGGCCCGGGCCGCCATGTTCTGCGGCAGGGAAAAGATCCCGCCACCGATCATCGACCCCACCACCAGCGCCACCAGCGCACCGAGTCGTAACTTTTCAATCGGCTGCGGCATCTTTCTCGCTCATTAAGTAAATAATGCGACATAACGTTTTTGAATAACGTCACGCGCGCAAAGTCCGAGGGATTATTAATCCGACCATTGTCCAGGACAGCAATTAAGAAAGACCACGCCAGACGATTATTTCTGTCATGAAAACAACCTACAAAATAGTTGCGATCCAGAAAAAATCAACTAGCGTGAATAATCCTACGGGATGAAACCCGCCTCGCCACACCTTGCCGAAGCCTCTAAAACGGGCCTCCTGGCAACTTATGGACGTGAAGGAAAGCACTCAACTCCTTCATTAACAATGGAATGTTGTCATGCACTGATCCAGATCAGGTATTCAACTTTCAAATCGACTTATTCTGTCGACTCTCTTCTCCTGCATTGGAGTCTCGTAAATGTCTGATACCCCCGGAAAACTTCGATTGGGTGCGTTAGTTGCCCTGGTTGTCGGCTCCATGATCGGCGGCGGGATATTTTCCCTGCCACAAAACATGGCCGCCAGCGCGGATGTCGGTGCGGTACTGATTGGCTGGGCCATTACCGCCGTCGGCATGCTGACCCTCGCTTTTGTCTTTCAGACCCTCGCCAATCGCAAGCCCGACCTGGACGGCGGCGTGTATGCCTACGCCAAGGCCGGGTTCGGCGACTACATGGGTTTCTCTTCCGCGTGGGGCTACTGGATCAGCGCCTGGCTGGGCAACGTCGGCTACTTCGTACTGCTGTTCAGCACCCTGGGCTACTTCTTCCCGATTTTCGGTGAAGGCAACACCGTTGCCGCGGTGATCGGCGCCTCGGTATTGCTGTGGGCAGTGCATTTCCTGGTGCTGCGCGGCATCAAGGAAGCGGCGTTCATCAACCTGGTGACCACCATTGCCAAGGTCGTGCCGTTGCTGCTGTTCGTGTTGATCGCAGTGTTCGCCTTCAGGCTCGACATCTTCACCGCCGACATCTGGGGCGTGAAAAACCCGGACCTGGGCAGCGTGATGAACCAGGTGCGCAAGATGATGCTGGTCACCGTGTGGGTGTTCATCGGCATCGAGGGCGCCAGCATCTTCTCCGCACGGGCCGAGAAACGCTCCGACGTCGGCAAGGCCACGGTCATCGGTTTCATCACCGTGCTGCTGTTCCTGGTGCTGGTCAACGTGCTGTCACTGGGCATCATGACCCAACCTGAACTGGCCAAGCTGCAGAACCCGTCCATGGCCGCCGTGCTGGAGCATGTCGTGGGCCACTGGGGCGCGGTGCTGATCAGCGTCGGCCTGATCATCTCGCTGCTTGGCGCCCTGCTGTCCTGGGTGCTGCTGTGCGCCGAGATCATGTTCGCCGCCGCCAAAGACCACACCATGCCCGAGTTCCTGCGCCGGGAGAATGCCAACCACGTACCGGCCAACGCCCTGTGGCTGACCAACGCGATGGTCCAGCTGTTTTTGGTCATCACGCTGTTCTCGGCCAGCACTTACCTGTCACTGATCTACCTCGCCACCTCGATGATCCTGGTGCCGTACCTGTGGTCGGCGGCCTACGCCGTGCTGCTGGCGGTGCGCGGCGAGACCTACGAAGGCTTCGCGGCCGAACGGCGCAAGGATCTGCTCATCGGCGCCATCGCCCTGATCTACGCGGTGTGGCTGCTGTATGCCGGCGGGATCAAGTACCTGCTGCTCTCCGCCCTGCTCTATGCCCCCGGCGCGATTCTGTTCGCCAAGGCCAAGCACGAGTTGGGCAAACCGGTTTTCACCTCTGTCGAGAAGCTGATTTTCGCCGCAGTGATCGCAGGCGCCCTGGTGGCCGCCTATGGGCTCTACGACGGCTTCCTGACCTTGTAGCTGGCTGATTGTTTTAACGGGAGGATTTGTAATGACCACGGAAAAAGTGAAGTACGGCGTTCATTCCGAAGCCGGTAAATTACGTAAAGTCATGGTGTGTTCCCCAGGCCTGGCCCATCAACGCTTGACCCCGAACAACTGCGACGAGCTGCTGTTCGACGACGTGATCTGGGTCAACCAGGCCAAGCGCGACCATTTCGATTTCGTCACCAAGATGCGCGAGCGTGGCATCGACGTGCTGGAAATGCACAACCTGCTGACCGACATCGTCGCCATCCCCGAAGCCCTGGACTGGATCCTGCAGCGCAAGATCACCGCCAACTCGGTGGGCCTGGGCCTGGTGAATGAAGTCGGTTCGTGGCTGCGCAGCCTGGAGCCACGCCATATCGCCGAGTTCCTGATTGGCGGCGTCTCGGCCGACGACCTGCCGGACAGCTTCGGTGGCAAGACCATCCAGATGTTCCGCGACTTCCTCGGGCACTCCAGCTTCATCCTGCCGCCGCTGCCCAATACCCAGTTCACCCGCGACACCACCTGCTGGATCTACGGCGGCGTGACCTTGAACCCGATGTACTGGCCGGCGCGGCGCCAGGAAACCCTGCTCGCCAGCGCCATCTATAAATTCCACCCCGAGTTCACCCAGGCTGACTTCCAGATCTGGTACGGCGACCCGGACCAGGAACATGGCAACGCCACCCTCGAAGGCGGCGACGTGATGCCCATTGGCAACGGCGTAGTGTTGATTGGCATGGGCGAGCGCTCGTCCCGCCAGGCCATCGGCCAACTGGCACTGAACCTGTTCAAGCACAAGGCCGTGGAGCGGGTCATCGTCGCCGGCCTGCCGAAGTCCCGCGCCGCCATGCACCTGGACACCGTCTTCAGTTTCTGCGACCGCGACCTGGTCACGGTTTTCCCGGAAGTGGTGAGCCAGATCGTCGCCTTCTCCCTGCGCCCTGACGAGAGTAAGCCCGGCGGCATCGATGTGCGCCGCGAAGAAGGCAGCTTCCTCGACACCGTGGCCGCTGCCCTCAAGCTGCCGGCCTTGCGCGTGGTGGAAACCGGCGGCAACAGCTTCGCCGCCGAGCGTGAACAATGGGACGACGGCAACAACGTGGTGGCCGTGGAGCCGGGCGTGGTGATCGGCTACGACCGCAACACCTACACCAATACCCTGCTGCGCAAGGCCGGGGTGGAAGTCATCACCATCAGCGCCAGCGAGCTGGGCCGTGGCCGCGGCGGTGGCCACTGCATGACCTGCCCGATCATCCGCGACCCGATCGACTACTGACCTTCGAGCCTGGGCCAGTGTTTATCGAACGCAGCCCAGGGGATAACCGAAACCCAAGGAGATCCATATCATGGCTTTCAACATGCGCAACCGCAGCCTGCTGAGCTTGATGCACCACACCAACCGCGAGCTGCACTACCTGCTGGACCTGTCCCGCGACCTCAAGCGTGCCAAGTACACCGGCACCGAACAGCCGCACCTCAAGGGCAAGAACATCGCGCTGATCTTCGAGAAAACCTCGACCCGCACCCGCTGCGCCTTCGAAGTCGCGGCCCATGACCAGGGCGCCCACGTCACCTACATCGACCCGGTGTCGTCGCAGATCGGCCACAAGGAAAGCATGAAAGACACCGCCCGGGTCCTGGGGCGGATGTTCGACGCCATCGAGTACCGGGGCTTCGAACAGGAGATCGTCGAGGAGCTGGCCAAGTTCGCCGGCGTGCCGGTGTTCAACGGCCTGACCGCCGAATTCCACCCCACCCAGATGATCGCCGACACCCTGACCATGCGCGAGCACAGCGACAAGCCGTTGCATGACATCAGCTACGCCTACCTGGGCGATGCCCGCTACAACATGGGCAATTCGCTGCTGATGATCGGCGCCAAACTGGGCATGGACGTGCGCATCGGCGCGCCGAAAGCCCTGTGGCCGCATCAGGATTTCATCGACCAGTGCCAGGCCTTCGCCGTCGAGAGCGGCGGGCGCATCACCATCACCGAGGATCCGAAAGAAGCGGTCAAGGGCGTGGACTTCATCCACACCGATATCTGGGTGTCCATGGGCGAACCGGTGGAAGCCTGGGATGAACGCATCGAGCAGTTGCTGCCTTACCAGGTCAACGCGCAAATGATGAAAGCCTCGGGCAACCCACGGGTGAAATTCATGCATTGCCTGCCGGCGTTCCACAACAGCGAAACCAAGGTCGGCAAGGACATCGCCGCCCGCTATCCGAACCTGGCCAATGGCGTGGAAGTGACCGAGGAGGTGTTCGAGTCCCCGGCCAACATCGCCTTCGAGCAGGCGGAGAATCGCATGCACACCATCAAGGCGATCCTGGTGTCGGCGCTGGCGGATATCTAGGACCTCATGCATTCGCGCGCTCTGGAGCAGAACTGTGGGAGCAATACCTGTGGGAGCAAGGCTTGCCCGCGATGGCATCGCCTCAGTCCATCAGCTACACCGAGGTGCCTGCATCGCGGGCAAGCCTTGCTCCCACAAACCCCACAGGGGTACTGCGTTCCCGATCCATTTTTGAAAGGACAGCACCATGCGCATCGTCGTTGCCCTGGGCGGTAACGCCCTCCTGCGTCGGGGTGAACCCCTGACCGCTGCCAACCAACGTAGCAACATCCGCACCGCGACCGAACAGATCGCCAAGATCCACCCCGGCAACCAACTGGTCATCGCCCACGGCAACGGCCCGCAGGTCGGCCTGCTGTCGTTGCAGGCGGCGGCCTACACCGCGGTCACGCCGTATCCGCTGGACGTGCTCGGCGCCGAAACCGAAGGCATGATCGGCTACATCATCGAACAGGAACTGGGCAATCTGCTGGACTTCGAAGTCCCCTTCGCCACGCTGCTGACCCAGGTCGAAGTGGATGGCAACGACCCGGCCTTCCAGAACCCTACCAAGCCCATCGGCCCGGTCTACAGCAAAGCGGACGCGGAACGACTCGCTGCCGAGAAAGGCTGGGCCATCGCCCCGGACGGCGACAAGTTCCGCCGGGTGGTCGCCAGCCCACGGCCCAAGCGCATCTTTGAGATCCGCCCGATCAAATGGCTGCTGGAAAAAGGCAGCATCGTGATCTGCGCCGGCGGTGGTGGCATTCCGACGATGTACGACACCGACGGCAAGCTGCAGGGCGTGGAAGCGGTGATCGACAAGGACCTGTGCTCGGCGCTGCTGGCCGAACAGCTGGAAAGCGATCTACTGGTGATCGCCACCGACGTCAACGCCGCGTTCATCGACTTCGGCAAGCCGACCCAGAAAGCCATCGCCCAGGCCCACCCCGACGAAATGGAAAAGCTCGGCTTCGCCGCCGGCTCCATGGGGCCGAAGGTGCAGGCGGCCTGCGAGTTCGCGCGCAACACGGGCAAGGTCGCGGTGATCGGGTCGCTGTCGGACATCGATGCTATCGTCCAGGGCCAGGCCGGCACTCGCATCAGCACGGCCACAGCGGGCATCACTTATCGATAACAGGAAACTTGCAGGGCGGATCCGGGGTCTGCCCTACACCCACGCCCTTGAGGAGAGTCGTTTATGGCCATGTTCGAACCCGGTCACCTGCACATGGAGCGCCACGCGCTGACCAAAGAAGATTTCAGCTACAACCTGTGCATCGACTATAAGGTCGACCAGGACGGCAAGGAAGGCACGGGCATGTCATTCCGGGTGCATGGCACCGTCGAAGACAAATCACTGGACGAGACATTCTTCCTGGCCAAGGACCAGGCCTTCGATTTCGCCCGCTACGCCACGCGCATTGCGCGGAAATATGGCCTGCCCAAGACCGCCAGCATCGGCTCGATGCACGAGTACTACGACAAAATGTTCGAAGACGTGCGCAAGCAACTGGACGTCAAGCCGGGCGATCCGATGAAGCCGGAACACCTGGCATAACCCGGTTAAAAGACCACCCCAATCCCCTGTGGAACTGATCTGTGGGAGCAAGGCTTGCCCGCGATGCAGACACCTCGGTGTAGCGGATAAACCGAGGCGATGCCATCGCGGGCAAGCCTTGCTCCCACAGGCCTTGCTCCCACAAGCTCGCTCCACAGGGGCATCAGCGTTCTGAATATCGAGTTACATGCGATACCGGCCTGGCTGGCAACCCGCCACGGCTGACCTATGCTGAAAGTAGTACCCCCGGGTATTCGTTCAGAGGTCACCGCCATGAACATCAAAACAAGAAGACGCCTCGCCATTTTCGTCACCTGCGCCGCCACGCTTGCGCTGTATGGCACTGCGGCCTACCGGGTCGAGCAGGCCAGGCAACTGCCCCGTGAATACGCCAGCTGCAACTTCGAACGCTGCATCCCCCACAGCGCAACCCTGAACGCCCTGCGCTGAGGCGTGGTCAGTCGTCCTGTTGATCGGTCTTGAGCCGGTCCCGGAACGCCTTGGGCGAGATGCCGACGCGCCGGCGGAACAGCCGGGTGAAGTTGGTCGGGTCGGAAAAACCGAGCAGTTCGGAAATCTCGTAGATGGTCATGCCGGTGTAGGTCAGCAGGCGCTTGGCTTCCAACAACTGGCGCTCGTGCATGATCTGCAACGCCGGTTGCCCCGCCAGTTCCCGGCAGGTGCCGTTGAGGTGCGACACGGAAATGCCCAGGCGATGGGCCAGGTCTTCGACCTTGACGTGCTCGCGATAGGTTTCTTCCACCAACTGAATGAACCCGTTGAGGTATTCCCGGGCCCGTTGCGGGCGCTGGGCCTGGGTGTGTCGCTGCATCACCTGGCGGCTGACCCAGACCATGATCACGCTGACCAGCGCATGCATCAGCATTTCCCGAGCCGGCTGATGCCCCATGTATTCATTCTGCAGGGCGCTGAACAGGCTGTTGAGGTACTCGGCATTCTCGAGGGCCGGGTAGCTTTCGGCCTGGGCCAGCACATTGACCGAATGCCCCAGCTGCGCTTGCAGGTGCGTGACCAGCGGCGCCGCCAGGGTCACCACGTAACCTTCCACATCCTCGGAAAAACGAAAGCCATGGACCGACAGCGGCGGCAGGATCTGCACGGCCGGCTCGGTGAGCTGTGTGCGCCGGCCTTCGATTTCCAGTTCCGCCTGGCCCTTGAAGACAAACAGCAACTGACACAGATCGGCATGCCGATGGGGTTTGATTTCCCAATGATGCTCGCGGCTGCGTTTGGAAATGGTTTCGCAGTGCAGCAGGTCCGGGGTCGGCCATTCCTGGCTCTCACCGTAGAGCTTGAACACCGGGATCGAAGGCAGGTCAGGTTTTTTCATAACGTGGATCCGGGCCTGGGGTTGCGGGCGATAATCGCACCAATTGGCAGAAAGTACAGGTATCGGCTCAGTTTTCCCCTTCAACTGACAGGTCCGCAAGCGAAAAATGTAGGCACTCGATTTCTAATAATCAACACCGACCCTGGTCGCGTGCTTCGTGCGAGTCATAAGAACAATGAAAACCCTCAAGACCCAAGTCGCTATTATCGGCGCCGGCCCCTCTGGCCTGCTGCTCGGCCAGTTGCTGCACAACGCCGGCATCGACACTGTCATCCTCGAACGCCAGACCCCGGACTATGTACTGGGCCGCATCCGCGCCGGGGTGCTGGAGCAAGGCATGGTCGAACTGCTGCGCCAGGCTGGCGTCGGCCAACGCATGGACGCCGAAGGCCTGCCCCATGACGGCTTTGAACTGGTGCTCAACGATCGGCGGGTGCACATCGACCTCAAGGGCCTGACTGGCGGTAAAAACGTCATGGTCTACGGCCAGACCGAAGTGACCCGTGACCTGATGGCCGCCCGCGAAGCCGCCGGCGCCCGCACGTTGTACCTGGCCAGCAACGCCCAGCCCCACGACATGCAAACCGAGCACCCTTTCGTGACCTTCGAGCATGAAGGGCAAACCTTGCGCCTGGACTGCGACTACATTGCCGGTTGCGACGGTTTCCACGGCGTGGCGCGACAGTCCATTCCGGCGGAAAAACTCAAGGTCTTCGAACGCGTCTACCCATTTGGCTGGCTCGGCGTGCTGGCCGACACCCCGCCGGTTCACGAAGAGTTGGTCTACGCTCGGCACGCCCGCGGCTTTGCCCTGTGCAGCATGCGCTCCAAGACCCGCACCCGTTACTACCTGCAAGTCCCTGCCGAGGAACAAGTGGCCGACTGGCCGGACGAGCGTTTCTGGCATGAACTGAAAAACCGCCTGCCCACCGACCTGGCCGAAGCCCTGGTGACCGGCCCGTCCATCGAGAAAAGCATCGCGCCGCTGCGCAGCTTCGTGGTCGAGCCGATGCAGTACGGGCGGATGTTCCTGGTGGGCGACGCGGCCCACATCGTCCCACCGACCGGGGCCAAGGGGCTGAACCTGGCCGCCAGCGATGTCAGTACGTTGTTCAACATCCTGCTCAAGGTCTATCGCGACGGCCGTGTGGACTTGCTGGAGCAGTATTCGGCCATCTGCCTGCGGCGCGTCTGGAAAGCCGAACGGTTCTCGTGGTGGATGACTTCGATGCTGCACCGCTTCGACGACGATGCCTTCAACCAGCGCATCAGCGAAGCCGAGCTCGAGTACTTCCTCGACTCCGAGGCCGGCCGAAAAACCATTGCGGAAAATTACGTTGGACTTCCTTACGAGGCTATCGAATAGCCGCCTACCGACTTAAACTGCGGGCTCCGTCCCATTTGCCTCTTCGGCGCAATGCCCGCAGGTTCTGCCGTGACTCAGCTCAATACACTCCAAGCCCCGAAACCGGCCATCCGCAGCGTGCTGGTGGCCCTGATGCTGGCGATTTTCCTGGGCGCGCTGGACCAGACCATCGTCGCCGTCTCGATGCCGGCCATTTCCGCACAATTTGCCGACGTCAGCCTGCTGGCCTGGGTGATTTCCGGCTACATGGTCGCCATGACCGTGGCGGTGCCCATCTACGGCAAGCTCGGTGACCTCTACGGACGCCGGCCGCTGATGCTGTTCGGCATGGGCCTGTTCACCCTGGCCTCGCTGTTCTGTGGCCTGGCGCAAAACATGGAGCAACTGGTGCTGGCGCGGATCGTCCAGGGCATCGGTGCCGGCGGGATGATTTCGGTGAGCCAGGCGATCATCGGCGACATCATCCCGCCCCGCGAACGGGGGCGCTACCAAGGGTATTTCAGCAGCATGTACGCGGTGGCCAGCGTGGCCGGGCCGGTGCTCGGTGGCTACATGACCGAATACTTGTCGTGGCGCTGGGTGTTCTGGATCAACCTGCCGCTGGGCCTCGCGGCCTGGTGGGTGGCCCGACGCACCCTGGTGGGGCTGCCAGTACCGCAACGCACGCCGATCATCGATTACCTGGGCACCGTGTTGCTGATCATTGGCCTGACGGCGTTGCTGCTGGGGATCACCGAGGTCGGCCAGGGCCATGCCTGGCACAGCCGTGAAGTGCTGGGGTTGCTGGGTTGCGCGGGGATAGCCCTGGGGACGTTCGCCTGGTATGAGCGCCGGGCGCGGGAACCGTTGCTGCCGATGCACCTGTTCGCCAACCGCAGCGCGGTGCTGTGCTGGTGCACGGTGTTCTTCACCAGTTTCCAGGCGATTTCCCTGACGGTGCTGGTGCCGTTGCGCTTCCAGAGCGTGACCGGCGCCGGTGCCGACAGTGCGGCGTTGCACTTGTTGCCGCTGGCGATAGGGCTGCCGATCGGTGCGTATTTCGCCGGCCGCCGGACCTCGGTCACGGGGCGCTACAAACCGATGATCCTGAGCGGTGCCCTGCTCTTTCCCTTCGCCATCCTCGGCATGGCCTTCACTGCGCCTGACGCGTTCTGGCTCAGCAGCCTGTTCATGCTGCTCAGCGGCATCGCCTCCGGCATGCAGTTCCCCACCTCATTGGTGGGTTCGCAGAACTCGGTACAACAAGCGGATATCGGCGTCGCCACCAGCACCACCAACCTGTTCCGTTCCCTTGGCGGCGCAGTGGGCGTGGCGTTGATGTCGGCCTTGCTGCTGGCCTTGCTGCAGGATTCAAGCCTGGCCCAACTCGCCGGCGCGTCGTTGATCGGTGAAGGACATGCCGGCAACGTCTTGCTGGACGGCCTCAACGCCGCCCCGGGCGAGGCCCAGAACGCCTTGCGCCAGGCATTGCAGGCGACATTCCGGCAGTTGCTGTTGATCAGCGCGGCGGTATCGCTGTTGGGGCTGGCGGCCGCGGTGGCGATGCCCAATCGCTTGCTGCGTGGGCGGGATGAAAAGGCTGGGTAACCTGTATCGGTGAAGAAGGATTGTGGGAGCAAAGCTTGCTCGCGAAACAGGCACCTCGGTTTTTTGAAAGACCGCATCTCCTTCATCGCGGGCAAGCCTTGCTCCCACACAAGCCTTGCTCGCACAAATGCTATCAAGCCGTCGCCGCGACACCCTGCGACATCACCTGCGCGCTCATCCCGTCCTTCATCCGCTTGGCATCGCGCACGAAGCAGCGTGACGCCAGGAACAGGAACACCATGGTCAACAGCAGCGCCACCGGGATCAGGTACATCGCATCGTGCAGGCCGATGGCCTTGAATGCTTCGGTCATCTGGTCGACACCCGCGCTGGCCATGGCCGTGCGGGCGAAGTAGTCGGACAAGCCGCCCACCACCACCGGCCCCAGGCCGCCGCCGAGCAAATACAGCCCGGCAAAGTACAACGCCATCGCCGTGGCGCGCAGGCGTGGCTCCACCACGTCCTGGATCGCGGTGTAGACGCAGGTGTAAAAGTTATAGGCAAACAGCCAACCCACGCTGAACACCGCCACGAACACGCCGATTTCAATGCGTCCGGCATGCAGGGCCCACGCCGTGGTGACCGTCGAGATCGCCAGGCTGAACGCGGCAAACAGCAGGCGGCCGTTGGGCACGCGCTGGTGGATCTTGTCCGCGACCCAGCCGCCCAGGGTGAGCCCGAACAACCCCGTCACGCCCACCATGATCCCGGTGGCCACGGCCGCCTCGTGCAGCGGCATCAGGAAATAACGTTGCAGCATTGGCACCAGGAAGGAGTTGCAGGCATAGGTGGCGAAGTTGAAGCACAGCCCTGCCAGCACCAGCCACAGGAAGGTGGGAATCGCCAGCACCCGGCGAACCGGCTTGTCGATTTTTTCCTGGGAGACCTGCACGGTTTCCGCCGCGCCGCGCTTGGGCTCCTTGATGAAAAACATGAACACCGCCAGCACCAGCCCCGGCACCGCCGCGATGAAGAACGGCGCACGCCAGCTGTCGAACGCCTTGACCATCGCGCCAATGGTGAAGAACGCCAACAGCAGGCCCAGGGGCAGGCCGAGCATGAAGATGCCCATCGCCCGAGCCCGACGGTGGGCCGGGAACAGATCGCCGATCAGTGAGTTGGCGGCGGGTGCGTAGCTGGCCTCGCCGATACCGACGCCCATGCGCACCACCAGGAACGCCCAGAAACTGCCCACCAGGCCGTTCACCGCCGTCAGTCCGCTCCAGGCCGCCAGGCCCCAGCCCATCAACTTGCTGCGCGAACCGGTATCGGCCATGCGCCCCAGCGGCAAGCCGGCGATGGCATAAACGATGGTGAAAGCGGTGCCGATGATGCCGATCTGGAAGTCGCTGAGGCTCCACTCCATGCGGATCGGCTCGATGATGATCGCCGGGATGGTGCGGTCGAAGAAATTGAACAGGTTGGCCAGGAACAACAGGAACAGAATGCGCCAGGCATTCGCCGCTTGGGTCGAGTTCTGCATGGGTCCGTCTCTTTTATTGTTATGGGCCAACGGTCCGTGGCCTGGATATGCAATCTAGACAGCGGCACGGGAGCTGTCTCCAATCATTCGCAAGGCTGATACCCGCCCATGGGACGCGGCGTATTTCTTGATGCCGATCAAACTCCTGTAACAATTGCCATCATTTTGCCTTTTGCTGGTTAAAGATCGAAGTCCGGTGGCCGATTCAACGTGATCAGGAAAAGATTATCCCGAGCGCTGCTCAGGCCGTAGCCCTGACCGCTTGGACCGATTTTCGCGTTTACCCAGGCGCGAACTCCCATCCGCGAGCGTTCGATGATCGCATTCGTCGAGCCACCAGTTCAGGCACATGGCGCACAATGACCTCAAAAAAAACAGCCACTGCGGTATCCGATCTGACCTTGAGCCCGGCCGCCAACGGCCCGGAAGTCTCGAAGCCGTCGAGCCCCCCGCGCCCTCTGTCGACCCAGCAGTATCTGTATTTCACCGAAACCAACACCGACCGTATCCTCGATAACCTCGACGGCCTGCGTGACACCGTGTTCCCGCGCCCGCCGCACCTGGTGGACGACGAATACGACCGCGCCCAGCAGGAGTTCCCGTCGGTGTGCCTGATCGGCCTGGGTCGCTGCGGCTCCAACATCGCCCTGGACGTGGCCGAGCTGGTGTACAACGCCCGCAAGTTCTACCTCAACGAATTCAACGCCGAAGACAAAGGCTACAGCGACAAGGGCTACAGCCCCGCACAATGGATCCGCAACAACCTGCGCCTGGGCACCAGCAAGGCCAGCAAGCCGGTGTTCCTGGTAGAGCCGCTGGTGATGCTCGGCGACCTGGACAAGGACATCGCCGGGCGCATCCGTTTCTCGCGCAAGGGCGAAAAAAGCGGCTTCTTGCGCGACTACAGCAAAATGAAAATCATGGACCTGTCGGAAGTCCACGCCGGTGGTGCCGGTAACGCGCCGATCCTGGGCCAGTACCTGGCCAAGATCATCCTGAACAAGGACACCCAGCGCTTCTCCAGCCCCGACTGGAAAATGATCCACTCGTACCTGATCGACAGCTGCGGCATCAAGGCCAACCAGTCGCGCCTGTACTTCTCGATCTTCAGCGCCGGCGGCGGTACCGGCTCGGGCATGGCCTCGGAGTTCGGCCTGGCCCAGCAGTACTCGTACATGAACAAGACGTTCGACACCAAGCCGATGGACGAACACGACAGCAAGAGCGGCCACTCCTTCGTCTTCGAGCCGATCTTCACCAGCGGCATCTGCGTGCTGCCGAACATTTCCGACCACCGCAGCGAAATGTCCGAAGCCTTGCACATCAACGCCGGACGCCTGCTGTGCAAGTACCTGTCGGAAGAATGGGATTTCTCGTACAACTTCGCCAACGAAGACAGCAGCGAAGCCAGCGTGATGGGCCGTATCCGGCCGTGGAACGCGATGATGCTGATCTCCAACGACATCATGCGCTACGCCGAAGAAAGCGATGACGGCAACATCCAGAACATTGATGTCAATGCCATGGAGAAGCATGCCAACCAGTACATCTCCCAGCAGATCTTCAACATCCTGACGGCCCAGGCCGTCACCACCGACTACGACCAGAACTACTTCCGCCGTGCCGGCATCGACATCGGCGAAACCATTCGCCTGGACGCCAACGACCTGTTCATGAGCCTGGCCGGCCCGGTGGCAATCGCCTACGCCGAGTCTGTCGTCCCGGAAACCCCGGTGCCGAGCGGCGACAAGTTCAAGGTGTTCGAGAAAGAGCCGCCGCGCCTGAACATCGACGACCTGTTCTTCCGTTCCATCGACCTGCCGCACTTCAACAAAGTCACCCAGGCCATCGAAGGCATCAGCCTGTTGCCGATCGAATCCAAGCGCTACCGCGCCTCCCTGGAGCAATACAAGAATTCCGGCTACGACGCCGCGGCCCTGCATGACCTGCACTTCTTCAAGAACTGCTCGTCGGTGGTGTCCATCGTCTCCTTGCCCAAGGACTACAAGCTGTCCTACATGGACCTGAACCGGCTCAAGACCCACCTCAACAGCCTGTTCCCCAACACCACGCTCAAGCGTTACGCGCTGGTGATCGGCGCCTCGGCGAACCTGTCGCTGACCACCCTGATCGCCAAGAGCCCGTGCCTGTCGGATGATTTCCTGACCTTGATCGTCGCCTTCATCAAACGCTGCTTCGCCCGCACCCCGTACCGTTTCGACGAAACCCTGGACAACTCGATCCTGGACTTCATCATCAATGAGGACTTCGACGAAGCACGCATCGACGACCTGCTCAACGAATTCGAAAACCCGGCGAAGATCCTCGACACCAACTGGTACGCGATCAAGCCGATGTACGAGAAGAAGTACCGCGAGCTGATCAATGACAAGGACAAGTTCGTCTCGATCAACGACATCCGCCTGTCCCGCGACTGCGTGAAGAAATCCATCAAGTACCTGCGCGAGATCTACCGTCACCGCATTGGCAAGACCAAGGTTATTTCCCTCAATAACCATACTGGCAGGACTTACTGAGGCTGGTGCAGGGACCGCGTCGCCTCGATCGCGAGCAAGCTCGCTCCCACAAGGGTTTGTATACACAGGCCCACTGTGGGAGCGAGCTTGCTCGCGATAGCGGTCCTGAATCCTGCACCTGAACAACATCCAGAAACAATTGAGCAGCCCAAAGGCTGCTCCATGAACTGTTCCCGTTACGTATACGTCACCCTGCCCTGTGGCGTTTCGCCACGGCAGGGTGCCATCACGCTACTCACCTACACACTTTTTCAAACGCAAAAACACGAACCAACTTGGTGCACCAATCAATTCGACGCCCTTTCCTGGATCATAATCCACGGCGAAACCACCACCGCCCAAAGCTGCGGATCGCGCTCCAGAAAATCCAGCGCCCGCGTTTCAGACAGCTTGGCGAGCTGGTCGGCGGCCAGCCAGGCGGCGACTTTGGTACCTTCGTCCTGGGCGACGGCCTCGGCGGCGGCGATCAAATCCAGTGCCGGATCGACCCACAATAGGGCACCCTTGGCAAAGAACGGCTCCAGCTCTTTCCAGGTGATGGATGCGGTTTCTCCAAGCAGCTTGGCATAGAGGGTGCTAGGTTCTTGATTCATGGGACCTGTCCGGAAAAGAAATCGGCGCGAATGATAACGTCGGTGGTCTGGCAGAAAAACCCGGTAGCAAATTGCGGTACCGATTGAAAAGCGCAGGAAAGCCAAGGATTGCCGAAACGACCGGACAAACCCCGCCGCTATTCTGTCTTTTTCTTTCAATTAAGCGACACCTCCAGGTTTTGCCCCCAAGCGCCAGCTTCCCTTGCCAACAATGGGCGCTCTACACTGTACCGGTACAGTTGCCGGGGGCATTTTCCGCGAGGGTATCCAAGATATCTGACCCGGTTCTGCTGCTACGGCGCCAGGACTATAAAAACTACAACAGCATGAGTGGAGCACTATGACTAAGGCTACTAAGCAGATTTCCAAACTGTTTGCCGCTATGGTTCTGGCCGGGGTTGCCAGCCATTCGTTTGCCGCCGACACCATCAAGATCGGCATCGCCGGCCCGAAGACCGGCCCTGTAGCCCAATACGGCGACATGCAGTTCAGTGGCGCGAAAATGGCCATCGAACAGATCAACGCCAAGGGCGGCGTCGACGGCAAGCAGCTCGTCGCCGTCGAGTACGATGACGCCTGTGATCCAAAACAAGCGGTCGCGGTCGCGAACAAAGTCGTCAACGACGGCGTCAAGTTCGTGGTCGGCCACCTGTGCTCCAGCTCCACCCAGCCAGCTTCCGACATCTACGAAGACGAAGGCGTGGTCATGATCACCCCGGCGGCCACCAGCCCGGACATCACCGCTCGCGGCTACAAGATGATCTTCCGCACCATCGGCCTGGACAGCGCCCAAGGCCCTGCGGCCGGCAACTACATCGCCGACCACGTCAAGCCGAAGATCGTTGCGGTCCTGCACGACAAGCAGCAGTACGGTGAAGGCATCGCCAGCGCCGTGAAGAAAACCCTCGAAGGCAAAGGCGTGAAAGTGGCCGTCTTCGAAGGCGTGAACGCCGGCGACAAAGACTTCTCCTCGATGATCGCCAAGCTCAAGCAAGCCAACGTCGACTTCGTCTACTACGGCGGCTACCACCCGGAGCTGGGCCTGATCCTGCGTCAATCCCAGGAAAAAGGCCTGAAGGCCAAGTTCATGGGTCCGGAAGGCGTGGGTAACGACTCCATCTCGCAAATCGCCAAGGAATCCTCCGAAGGCCTGCTGGTGACCCTGCCGAAATCCTTCGACCAGGATCCGGCCAACGTTGCCCTGGCTGACGCGTTCAAGGCCAAGAAAGAAGACCCGAGCGGTCCGTTCGTGTTCCCGTCCTACTCCGCAGTGACCGTGATCGCTGACGCCATCAAGGCTGCCAAGAGTGAAGACGCAGGCAAAGTGGCTGAAGCCATCCACGCCGGCACCTTCAAGACCCCTACCGGTGACTTGAGCTTTGACGCCAAAGGCGACCTGAAGGACTTCAAGTTCGTGGTCTACGAGTGGCATTTCGGCAAACCTAAAACCGAAGCTTCGCCTCAGTAAGGCCTGGCCTGACTGACTGCCAATAAAGCCCACGGCGTGCCGTGGGCTTTGTTTTAAATGTATTGGGCCGCGCTGGCGTGATCCGCCAGCCTCCCCACCTGAAAATCTCAAAACCGTCATCAGCGGTTCGCTGGCAAACCTCGTGTTCGAAGTGGATGCAGATCCACGGGGCCCGGGCGGGAAAATGACTCCACCAGTGAAATGCGTATCAGGTTTTTAGGAGCGCTGTAATGCCTGACATCTATCACTTCTTCCAGCAGCTGGTTAACGGCCTGACCGTTGGCAGCACGTATGCCCTGATCGCCATCGGCTATACGATGGTCTACGGCATCATTGGAATGATCAACTTCGCCCACGGCGAGGTGTACATGATCGGCTCCTACGTGGCGTTCATCGCCATCGCCGGGCTGAGCATGATGGGACTCGACAGTGTCCCGCTGTTGATGACCGCGGCGTTTCTCGCGAGCATCGTCGTCACCAGCTCCTATGGCTACAGCATCGAACGGATCGCCTACCGCCCCCTGCGCGGCAGCAACCGTCTGATCCCGCTGATCTCCGCCATCGGCATGTCGATCTTCCTGCAGAACACGGTACTGCTTTCGCAAGACTCCAAGGACAAATCCATTCCCAACCTGATCCCGGGCAACTTTGCCATCGGGCCAGGCGGGGCACATGAAGTGCTGATTTCCTACATGCAAATCGTGGTGTTCGTGGTGACCCTGGTCGCCATGCTCGGCCTTACGCTGTTCATCTCCCGTTCCCGCCTCGGCCGCGCCTGCCGCGCCTGTGCCGAGGACATCAAGATGGCCAACCTGCTGGGCATCAACACCAACAACATCATCGCCCTGACCTTCGTCATCGGTGCGGCCCTGGCGGCCATCGCCGCGGTGCTGTTGAGCATGCAATACGGCGTGATCAACCCCAACGCCGGCTTCCTCGTGGGCCTGAAGGCCTTCACCGCCGCGGTACTGGGCGGCATCGGCAGCATCCCCGGGGCGATGCTCGGCGGGTTGGTGCTGGGCGTGGCGGAAGCCTTTGGCGCCGACATCTTCGGCGACCAGTACAAGGACGTCGTGGCGTTCGGCTTGTTGGTTCTGGTTCTGTTATTCCGGCCGACCGGCATCCTGGGCCGCCCGGAGGTTGAGAAAGTATGACTAGGCATCTCAAATCGGCGCTTTTCAGCGCCCTGCTGGTCTGGGCCGTGGCCTACCCGGTACTGGGTCTTAAACTGACCATCGTCGGCATCAACCTGGAAGTGCACGGCACCAGCCCGGCGATCCTGGCGACCATCGCCGTGTGCTCGCTGCTGATGTTCGTGCGCGTGCTGTTCAGCACGCAGATCAGCGCGGCGTGGAAGTCTTCACCCGGCCTGCCGGTGATCCCGGCCAAGGCCAGCCACTTCCTGACCCTGCCGAGCACCCAGCGCTGGATCGTGCTGGGCCTGATCGTCGTGGCCCTGGTGTGGCCGTTCTTCGGCTCTCGCGGCGCGGTGGACATCGCCACGCTGATCCTGATCTACGTGATGCTGGGCCTGGGCCTGAACATCGTCGTAGGCCTGGCCGGCCTGCTGGACCTGGGTTACGTCGGTTTCTACGCCGTCGGCGCCTACAGCTACGCGCTGCTGTCCCACTACTTCGGCCTGAGCTTCTGGATCTGCCTGCCCATCGCCGGGATGATGGCCGCCACCTTCGGTTTCCTGCTGGGTTTCCCGGTCCTGCGCTTGCGCGGCGACTACCTGGCGATCGTGACCCTGGGTTTTGGCGAGATCATCCGCCTGTTCCTGCGCAACCTGACCGACATCACCGGTGGCCCGAACGGCATCAGCAACATCGAGAAACCGACGTTCTTCGGCCTGACCTTCGAACGTAAAGCCGCCGAAGGCCTGCAGACCTTCCACGAGTACTTCGGCCTGGAATACAACTCGATCAACAAGGTGATCTTCCTCTACCTGGTTGCCCTGCTGCTGGCCCTGGCCGCGCTGTTCGTCATCAACCGCCTGCTGCGCATGCCGATCGGCCGCGCCTGGGAGGCACTGCGTGAAGACGAAATCGCCTGCCGTGCCCTGGGTCTCAACCCAACCGTGATCAAACTGTCGGCCTTTACCCTCGGCGCTGCGTTCGCCGGTTTTGCCGGCAGCTTCTTCGCCGCTCGCCAAGGCCTGGTGACGCCGGAATCCTTCACCTTCATCGAGTCGGCGATCATCCTCGCCATCGTGGTGCTGGGCGGGATGGGCTCGCAGTTGGGCGTGATCCTGGCGGCGATCGTGATGATCCTGCTGCCGGAAATGATGCGTGAATTCAGCGAATACCGCATGTTGATGTTCGGCGCCTTGATGGTGCTGATGATGATCTGGCGTCCTCAAGGTCTGCTGCCTATGCAACGCCCCCACATGGAGCTGCGCAAATGAGCCGCGAGATCCTGAAAGTCGAAAACTTGAGCATGCGCTTCGGCGGTTTGCTGGCGGTCAACGGCGTGGCCCTGACCGTGAAAGAGAAGCAAGTGGTTGCCCTGATCGGGCCGAACGGCGCGGGCAAGACCACCGTGTTCAACTGCCTGACCGGCTTCTACCAGCCCACCGGCGGCACTATCCTGCTGGACGGCGAGCCGATCCAGGGCCTGCCCGGCCACCACATCGCCCGCAAGGGTGTGGTGCGTACCTTCCAGAACGTGCGGCTGTTCAAGGACATGACGGCGGTCGAGAACCTGTTGATCGCCCAGCATCGTCATTTGAACACCAACTTCTTTGCCGGCCTGTTCAAGACCCCGGCGTTCCGCAAAAGCGAACGCGAGGCCATGGAGTACGCCGAGTACTGGCTGGACAAGGTCAACCTCACCGAGTTCGCCAACCGTACCGCCGGCACCCTGGCCTACGGTCAGCAACGGCGCCTGGAAATCGCCCGTTGCATGATGACCCGTCCGCGGATCCTCATGCTCGACGAACCGGCCGCCGGCCTGAACCCGAAGGAAACCGAAGACCTGAAGGCCCTGATCGGCGTGCTGCGTGAGGAGCACAACGTCACCGTGCTGCTGATCGAGCACGACATGAAGCTGGTCATGAGCATTTCCGACCACATCGTCGTGATCAACCAGGGCACGCCCCTGGCCGACGGTACGCCGGAACAGATCCGCGACAATCCTGAAGTGATCAAAGCCTACCTGGGGGAAGCGTAAATGCTGCAGTTCGAAAACGTTTCCACCTTCTACGGCAAGATCCAGGCCCTGCACAGCGTCAACGTCGAAGTCCGCCAGGGCGAAATCGTCACGCTGATCGGTGCCAACGGTGCCGGCAAATCCACCCTGCTGATGACGCTCTGCGGTTCGCCCCAGGCCCACAGCGGCAGCATCCGCTACATGGGTGAGGAACTGGTGGGCCAGGACTCGGCGCGGATCATGCGCAAGAGCATCGCCGTGGTACCTGAGGGCCGTCGGGTATTTGCCCGACTGACCGTGGAAGAAAACCTCGCCATGGGCGGATTTTTCACCGACAAGGGCGACTATCAGGAACAAATGGACAAGGTCCTGCACCTTTTCCCACGCCTGAAAGAACGCTTTACCCAGCGCGGCGGCACCATGTCCGGCGGTGAACAGCAAATGCTCGCCATCGGCCGTGCGCTGATGAGCAAACCCAAGCTGCTGCTGCTCGACGAGCCTTCCCTGGGCCTGGCACCGATCATCATCCAGCAGATCTTCGACATCATCGAGCAACTGCGCAAGGATGGCGTGACGGTGTTCCTGGTGGAGCAGAACGCCAACCAGGCGCTGAAAATCGCCGACCGGGCGTACGTGCTGGAGAACGGCCGGGTGGTGATGCAAGGCACCGGCGAAGCCCTGCTGACCGACCCGAAAGTGCGCGAGGCGTATCTGGGCGGTTGAGTCTGTCACAGTAAAAGAAACGGCCTTCGGGCCG